>JAPLSS010000620.1 GCA_026398515.1 Candidatus Sumerlaeota bacterium
GGCCCCGACGCCTTCGGCTACCTGGCCAAGGACAGCCTCGCCCCGGGCGGCCCGGCTTATCAGTTCATCGACATCTCCCAGACCGGGACCCCGGTCGTGTTCACGCCGGACAAGTCCAGCGCCTCGCCGCCGCCCGACGGCATCGGCGGCCCGATCTCGTTGCCCCCGGGAAAGAGCTTCCCCTTCTATGGCGCGGCGTACTCCCAGTTCGCCATGGCGGCCGACGGCTACTTGTCGACCGATCCCGCCGACGACGGATCGGACAACACGCCCGATTGCGGGCTCCCCGTGGCGCCCGATAAGCCGGCCGGCACGACGGGCGCGCGGATCTACGCGCTGCATGGCGCCACTCTGGCCCTAGGCGTCGGACGCGGCTACTACCAGCACTTCGACGCGGCCCCGCGCCCTAGCGACACCGGCCAGCCGATGGGCTGCGCCGTCTTCCAGTGGCACGAAGCGCGGCTAGGCCTTATTCTCCCGCTAGCGCCGGAAAACCTGCGCGGAGGATTCTTCGACTTCGAAGCGATCCTCTACGACAATGGCGACATCGTCTTCCAGTACGACCTTCGGCTGGCACAACCCAGGGTCGACGCCGCCGGCGAGTCCGGCCCGGAGCCCCAGCCCTTGCCCGGCGTCGGGACCATCGGCATTCAGGACCCCTCGCCGCCCACCAGCGGATTGCAGTACTCCTGCGCCGCTCCGCTGAGTCTCCTGCCGGGCATGGCCATCCGCTTCTACCCGGCGCAGCGGGAGGTCCAGGCCCTCAAGACCGACGCGCTCGTCGTGGACAACAACGGCGACAGCCAAGCCAACCCCGGCGATCTCCTGGAATACACGGTGACGATTACGAACACCGGCGACCTGCCGACCAGCCCCGTGGCCTTCACCGACACCCCCGGCGCCAACACCCGCCTGGTCGTCGGCACGGTCACGACCTCCGCGGGGACCATCGTCAGCGGCAACGGCGCCGGCGACACATCCGTCGAGGTCGAGCTCGATGACATCCCGGGCGCCTGCGAAGCGGTGGTCGTCACCTTCCAGGTCGAAATCCTCGCCCCGCTTCCGGCCGACGCATTCGAAGTGAGCAACCAGGGCCTGGTCAGCGGCCCGTTCCTCGCCGACACCCCGACCGACGATCCCGACACCCCGGCCTCGCCCGATCCCACCGTCACTCCGGTCGTCGCGTCGCCCGCCGTGGCGGCCATGAAGTTTGTTTCGATATTCACGGATCTGGATCATGATGGAGCGGCCGATCCGAACGATGTCCTGCGATACACCATCCTGATCACGAATTCGGGAGACCGGAACGCCTCCGGCGTCTTGTTCCTCGACACGCCCGACCCGCACACCCAGCTGGTCTACAACCAGGTTCGTTGCTCCCTGGGCGGCGTCATCCGCGGCGGCGCCGGGCAGGTAGTCGTCTTCTTCGCCACGATTCCGGGCGGAGGCGGAACCGCGTGGGTCACCTTCCGGGTCCGGGTTGACAACGTTCTGCCGTGGGACGTGGTCGCAATTGTCAACCAGGGCCGCGTCGCCGGCGGCAACTTCAACGACGTCTTGACCGACGATCCGTCGCTGCCCGGCCAAGCCGACGCGACCCCCATCCGCGCGGACCCGACGCCGCTGCAGCTCGGCGTGAATCCGGCCGAACTCGACTTCGGCGACAAGGACATTGACGAGGGGGCGGCGGGGCCGCTGGCCGTGACGCTGAGCAATGACGGCGCGACCACGCTCACCGTCGGCGCGGTCATCAT
>JAPLSS010000316.1 GCA_026398515.1 Candidatus Sumerlaeota bacterium
CCATCGAACCGCGCCGACCGTTTGGGGCGCCGCGCGGACCCAAAGCAACCGGGGGAAAAGCCCGATGGCTTTTCCCCCGGTCAGCGGTTGGGCAGGCCTCGCCGCGCCGAGGCGCCGGTCAATTGTGCAAATGGATTGTCGCCCCTGGCGGCGCAGGCTCCGTCTCCGGTTTCCGGGCAGGCGCGGATTCGATGGTCTTGGCCGGGCTGGAGGCGGCCCCCCACCCCGACGAGGGCCGCGAAGGGGAGGATGGTGGGGTCTTCTCGACTGTCGCGCCCGGCGACGGCTTGGGGACCCACACCGAGCCCGGCTTGACCAGGGGCTCGGTCGCCGCCGCCGACGGCTTGACCAGCGGCTCGATCGCCGATGACGACGGCTTGACCAACGGCTCGGTCGCCGAGGATGACGGCTTGGGGGCCGGCGCCGTTCCCGGCTTGACCAGCGGCTCGCTTGCGGGGGCAGGCTTGACCGCCGACTCGCTCGCGGGCGAAGGCTTCGGGATGTTGAGCGTCTTCGGCGCGTAGGGGTCGAGGCCCTGCGCTTCCAACTGGCGTTTCTCCAACAGGGACCGCCACGCGCGCTCGCGCAATTGGCCCTCGGTCTTCGTAACTTCCTCGAGCTTCTGGTCGCGGGCGACCTGGTCGGCCTTCTGCGCTTCCGTGGGGCCGGCGACCGTCGGCGCGAAGTCCTCGGTCAACTCTCCGCTCTTGATCACTCCATGAGTAGACTGATCGGCCTCGTCGCGGTTCCACATGACGTTCGGCGTGACGAAGGCCACCAGTTCGGTCGTCGTCTTGACCTTGTCGGTCTTGCGGAACAGCGTCTTGATCAGCGGAATATCGCCCAGGATCGGCGTCTTGCGCTCCGTCTCGTCCGTTTCATGGCCCATAATGCCGCCCAGCACGATGGTCTGCCCGTCATCGAGAGCGATCTGGGTGGAGTACGTGCGTCGGTCGAAGATGAAGCCGCCGAGCACGGTCTCGCCCTCGCGAATCTTCTGGGCCGTCAGGTCGATCTCCAGCACCACCTGCTGCGTGCGGTTGATGTGCGGCGTGATGTCCAGCCGCGTCCCGACTTCGGTGTAGTCGAAGCTGTTGGTGAGGAAGCCTTGGGCGTTGGTCTGGGAATTGGTGATGTAGGGCACGTCGGAGCCGACGAAGATCGTGCCCGTCTGGTTGTTGTCCACGGTCAGCATCGGATTGGACAGCACCTCAGAGTTCGTGTTCTTCAGCAGCAGCTGCATCAACAGCCCCAGGTTGATGTTTGTGCTCAACACGTTCTGCGCGCCCTGCGCGAAGTTGCGCGTCAGCGTCCCCTGGTAGCCCGCCGGTGAAGGCTGCACGAGCTGGGTGGTGTTGGTCTGGCCCGGAATGGACGGGGTCGTGTGATTCAGACTCAACAGGTTCAACTGCTCGAGCGCGATGATGGCGTTCTCCTTCTCCTCCGGCGGGATGCTGCTCGGGTCGGGCGTCCAGCGCAGCCCCACCCGCTTCTCGTTGTCGTGAACGATCTCGACCAGCTGGGCCTTGATCAGGACTTGCGGCTCGGGCCGGTCGAGGTGGGCGATGATCTGGCGCAGCGCGTCGAGATGGTGCTGCGCCGCGGTGACCACCAGCATGTTCGTGCGAATGTCGGGCACGACCCGCACCTGCTCGATCAGCGTCGAGATCGGCCGCGCAGTGGGGTCGGACCGCTCGTTGGTGGACTGCCACCAGAAATACAGGTCCTCGTAGCCCGGCCTCTCCGCGGCGGTGCGGCTGGGCGTCAGGCTGCTGGTCGGCCCGCCCTGGTCGCTCTGGTTCGACGAGGTCGTGCCGCCGGTCGACGTCCGGCTGGACGTGCTGGTCGTCCCCCCGCGCGGCTGCGCGCCGCCATAGATCGCGTTGAGCAGGATGGACATGTCGAGCGCGTCGGCGTACTCCAACTGGATCAGTTCGGTGTTGGAGAACTCCGGCGCATTCGTGTCCAGCTCTTTGACCAACTCGTCGACGATGTCCAGGTTCGCCGGGTTCGACGAGAAGGCGATCAGCGCGTTGGCGTCGCGGTCGACGACGAAGTTCACCTGGCCGAGGATCGACTGCTGCGGCGAGGCGCTCGTCTGCGACCCCGCCCGATAGAGGTAGTACGAGCCGGTGGAGGTGCGCTGGCCCGAAATCGCCCCGCTCTGGAACAACTGCGTCATGATATCGGACATCTGCGTGGCGTCGGTGTGCATGATGTAGTAGACGCGCGGTTTGACCCCCTCCATGGCCTCCGGCGAGTCCAGCTGCTCGACCAACTGGTCGATGACCGGGATCTCCTGCGGCGGCACCACCACCATCAGTTTGTTCCCCACCGGCGAGGGCACAAACCCGTAGCGTTGCGTCGTGGTGGTCGGACGCCGCCCGGTGAAGAAGGAGAAATAGTCGAACGTCTGCTGGCCGTAGGCGCCCGTTTCGTACAACTGCTGCAACTCGTCGGCCAGCTGAGAGGCGCTGACATACTTCAGGTCGTACGTCTTCGTGCCGCGGTGGGTCGCGTCTTCGGTGTCCATGTCCTTGACGAACTTCTCGATCGGCGCCCAGTTCTCGTCCGAGCAGTAGATCATGATGGAGTTGTCGATCGAACTGGACACGACGCTGATCTGGTCGCGCGGCGACTTCGAGGCCGGCTGAAAGAACGAACTGGCGGCCTGGGCGATCGTGGTCGCGTCGCCGTATTCCAGCTTCATGACGTGCATCGTCAACTGCTCTTCGCGCGCCCGGTCGAGCGTTTCGACCATCTTCTGGATCTGCGCCAGGTCTTCCGGCGTCGCGGTCACCAAGATGGCGTTGATGCGGGTTTCGGCGATGATGGTCACGTTGCTGGTGGTGCTGAGAAGGCCCTCGCCGCCGCCCGTGCCGTAGACGGTGTAGCTCTGCCCCGTCGCCGAGGTCGTCCGGCCGGTAGTGCTCCGCCCCGTCGTCGAGCCCTTGCTGGCGTTGATCATATTGCTCAGGGCGGCGGCCAGGTCGGTGGCGTCGGCGTATTTCAGCTTGATGACCGTCAGTTCGGCTTTCTCCTTGGTGTCCAACTCTTTCAGGATGTCTTGGATACGCTTGAAGTTGTCCTGCGAACTCATAATGACCAGCCGGCGGTCGTCCTGGGTGTATTGGATCTCCACCCGGTCGCGATCGGTCTCGATGGGCAGGCGGTCGAACACGCGGCCCAACGCGGTGGCCACGTCGCGGGCGCTGGCGTAGGTCAACTCGATGGTGCGGATTTGAAGATCGAGCGGGACTTCGACGTCCATCTTGGCCACCAGATCGGCGACCACTTCGATCTGCTCCGGCGTGCCGACCACCACCAGCGTGTTGGTGCGCTCTTCCGGATAGATCATCACCCCGGTCTGCCCCGTCGCGCTCGGCGTGCTGATCCATTGCCCCTGCGAGTTGCGGTAGCCCGAGCGGCCGGAGCGGCTGTACGAGGAGGAGGAGGTCCCGCCGGTGGTGGTGGCGCGCGCGGCGCCGCCCGTTTCCGTGGTGTAGCCGGCCTCCAACGCCGATTGGATCAGCGTGGCCAGATCGGTGGCTTGCGCGAACTTCAGCTCGAAGGTCCGCATGGTGATGTTTTCTTCATTGTCCAGATCCTTGATCAGGCCTTCGACGATCTTGAAGTTGTCGTCCGAGGCCACCACCAGCAGCGACCGTCCGTCCAAACTGGTGGTGATCGTCACCGGCTCGGGGTTCTTGGCCATCGTCTGGTAGACCTGGGTCAGCATGTCGGCGAAGGTCTGGGGGTCCTTGTACTTGATCTGGACCGTGCGCAGTTTCACCTCGCCGATGTTGTCGATTTGTTTGACCAGCTCCTCGATCTTCTTAAAATTCGCTTCGGACGACAGGACGACCAGCCCGCGCCCATCGCGCATCGAGGTGATCTCAACCTGGTCGCGCGGGCTCTGGCCCGGGATGCGCTGGAACGCGCGGCTCAACGCGTTGGCCGTATCCCCGGCATCGACATGCTGGAGAATCAGGTAGCGGATGGTCACGTCCGCCGGCCGTTCCGTGTCCATCTGTTTGACCAGCCCCTTGACCAGTTCGATCTGCTCCGGCGTGCCCACGACGATCAGCGCGTTGCTGACCGTGTCGGGGTAGATCATGGGTCCGCCGCCGGCCTGGCCGGTGCGGCCGCTGCGCGAGGAGCCCCCGCTGGTTTTGCGCGCGGAGACGCCTTCGGGGGAGGTATAGCCGGCGGCCAGCGCCGATTGGATGAGATCGCTGAGGTCGCTGGCATTGCCATACTGAATCTGGATGATCTCCAAGGTGGCGCTCTGGCCGATGTCCAATTGCTTGATCAGGTCCTCGACGGTCTTGAAGTTCTCGTCTGAGGCCAGCACCAACAGGGATTTCCCATCCGGATGCGCCACGATGTTGACTTGTTCGGTGTTCTTACGAACCGCAGCGTAAATAAGGCTGACCGAACTGGCCAGAGAATCGATGTCCTGGAAATGGACCGGGATGGTGTGCAAGGTGAGATCCCGGCGCACGTCGAGAATGTCCACGACCTCCTTGACCCGGTCGAAGTTGGCCTCGGTCGCCAGCACCAGCAGCGTGCGGTCGTCGGGGGTGGCCGCCAGTTGAATCATGTCCTGCGCCGAGCCGTTGCGGTTAATGTTCTGGAACAGCCGGTAAATCGAGTTGACCAGGTTGTTGGCGTTGCCGTTCTGCAATTCAATGGCGCGAACGGCCAGGCCCATCGGCTGCGGCGTGTCGATCAGCGTCAGCACTTGCCCCACGCGATCCAGGTCTTCGGGATAGCCGATGACCACCAGGGCGTTCAGGCGCGGATCAGGCACGATGGTCACGCCGCTCGTCGCCGCAGAGGGCCCTCCCCCGCCGCGGTACGACGGAGAGGGTCCGCCGCCGCCGAGCATCCGGCTCATCAGATCGCGGCGATAATCGCTGGACGAGCCGCTGAACGGCGAGGGGCCGCCGTACCCTCCGCGCAACTGGTCGTAAAACGAGGACCGACTTTCGCCGCCGGAAGGCGGAGGGCCGCTCGGCGCGCCACCGCCCGTATACTGGGAAAAGCGCGACCGCAAGCTGTCGAAGAGCGACGGACTGCCGCTGGAACTGCTTCGGCCCGCCGATGGAGGAAGCGGGCGATAACTGCTGCCGCCGCGGGAGGAATACGCCGAGGAGCCGGAGGGCTGATAGCCGCCGCCGCGGGAGGAATACGCCGAAGAGCCGCTGGGCCGATAGCTACTGCTGCTGCCGCGCGACGATTCCCGGTCGCGCGACGAGCTGGAACTCGACCCGCTCGTCCCCGAATACCTGTCCCGCAACCGCGTCCGATCGGCGTCGCTCATGCCGGAATACGAACTGCCGGAGCGCAAACTACCGGACAACGAGCTGCCGGAGGGCGTGGAACTGCGCCGCGACGACTCGGAGCGGGAACTGCCCGAACTGTAGCTGGGCGAACGGTCGGACCGGGAGCTGCCTCGCGAACTGTCGCTTGACGACGTGCGGGATTCGCGATCCCGCCGCGAGGGCGGCGGGCTGCTTTCCGCCCCCTGCGAGACGTCTTCCCCCTCGTCCGCGGACGGAGCGTCGGGCGGTTCCCCCGGCTCGGCGTCGACGACCCGCGAGGCCATCCACGCGCCCGGCCTCTGCGCCACCGGCTTGATCGCCGGCCTGGCGGAGCGGGGGGCGACGGACGACGGAAGCGAGGGCTTCTCGCTCCTCGCGCTCGGCGACGTGGCCCGGTCGTCCGCCGAGGGCTTCGCCTTTGGGGATTCGACGCCGGGCGTTTCCGCGGGCGGCGAGGCCTTTGGCGTGGCGTGCGCCGAGGGCGTCTCCTTCGGGGCCGGCTTGGGCGTTTCACGGACGGGCGGCCGCGCCTCTTTGGCGGACGGCTCTCCCGGGCGTTCTTCTTCCGGCGGGCCGGTTTCGCGCGAGGCCGGCGCCTCTTCGCCCTCGGGGCGCGACTCCGGCTCTTCGCCCGGCAGGGAGAAGTCGCCGGACCGCAGAATGCGGTCCACCAGGCCCGAGACCTGATTGGCGTCGGCGTATTGCAGCGGATAGACGCGCAGTTCCATCCGCTCGGCCGGGGTGTCGAGTTCCACCGCCAGTTCTTCCACCTGCTTGTAGGTTTCGTCGGAACACAAGACCATCAGGCGCGTGCCGTCGGGCGACGGGATGAACTCGATGATCTCCGCCGTGGGATTCAACTTGCGGAACAGCTCGTCCAGCGTGTTGCCCAGCCGCGAGGCGTCGACCGACACCGGGTCGTAGAAGTGGAGCGCGAGGTTGGGCTGTTCGCCGTCGATCTGATCGATGACCCCGAGCATCTGCTCGAAGTTCTGCTCGTTGGCCAGGATGAACAACGTGTGGTCGTCCGGCCCCGCCGTCGCGTCGATCACGTCCTTCGGCGTGGAGCCCGAAACGCGGCGAAAGATCCGCATCAAAGCGTCGCTGACCTCGCGCGCGCTGCTCTGGCGCAGCAGGACTCGGTGCACCGAGGCGCCGCCCGGCTTCTCCACGTCCAATTCCTTCAGCAACGCTTCGACGTTCTCCAGGTCGCTCGGCGTGGCCAGGACGATCAACGAGTTGGTGCGGGTGTCGGCCAGCGCGGACGCCTCTTGGGAGGGGCTGCCGCCGCTCGGACGGCTCCCGACCCGCGACAACATCGACTGCAGGAACGACTTGCTCTGCGACCCCTTTCCCTCCGCCCCGCCTTCCAGGCGTTTGCGCAGGTAGTCAGCGAAATCCGACGGGCGGTCGCCTTTGCCGAAACTGGGCGCGCCGGCGCCTTGGCCCATCCGCGACAGGTACTCCCGGAGCCGATCGCTGCTGCTTTGGCCGGAATCGGACTTGGGCGGCTCCGCCTTGGAGCCTTTGCTCATCTTCGAAAGGAATGCCTTAAGCGAGTCTTTGCTGCTTTGGCCGGCATCGGGCTTCGGCGATTTCTCGTCGCCCTGCCCCGTCGGCGCGGAGAGAACCGCCCCCGAGCGCAGAACATTCTGGACCACCGGCAACAGTTGGCTCGCGTCGGCGTACTGCAAGTCGAAGACGCGCACCGTGAGCACTTCTTCCGGCGTGTCCAGCTGTTCGGCCAGCGCCTTGACCTTCTCGAACGTCTCGGCGCGGGAGAGCACCAGCAGGCGGCTGCGATCGGGCGTGGGGATGAACTCGACGACCTCCTGCGTCGGATTCAGACGGCGGAACACGTCGTCGAGATAATTGCCCAGCGTGGCCGCGTCGGCCGTCTGGGGCGTGATGAAGTTCATCACCAGCGAGGCCTGCTCGCCGTCGATCTCATGGATGACCTCTTGCATCTGGTCGAACTTCTGCTGGTTCGACAGGATGAGCAACGTCCGGTTGTCGGACAGGGCCTGGACCTCGACCTGGTCGCGGGGCGACGCGGCCCGCCCGCCGCCGAACATGCGCAGCAGGACGTTGGATGCGTCGCGCGCGATATCCTTGCTCAGGACCACGCGGCGCACGGCCAGATCTTTCGGCTGCTCCACGTCCAACTGCTCGAGGATCGCGCGAACGCTTTCCACGTCCCCCGCCGGGGCGATGACGATCAGCGCGTTCAGGCGCGGCTCGACCAGGACGGTCGGCTGCGCGGCGCCGCCGCCGGAGGCCCCGCCCCCGCCGCCCGACGAACGGCCCATCCGCTCGGACAGGGACCGGAAGAAATCTCCCGGACTGGGAGGGCCGGAGCGTTCCCGATCGCTTCTCCCTTGATCGCTTCTCCCTTGGTCGCTTCTGCCTTGGTCGCTTCTGCCTTGGTCGCTCTGCCCTCTCGAACTCTGGTCTCGTCCGCGCTCGCGGTCGGAGCGTCCCTGATCGCCGCCGCCGCCGCCGCCGCGCGCTTCTTCCATGCGCCGGCGCAGGAAATCGGCGAAGTCCGACGGCTGGCCGCTCGATTGCTGTCGGCCGCGGAGGAACTCGGCGAGTCCTGACCCTTGGCTCGGCTCGTCGCCCTGGCCCTCGGGTTTCTTCTCCGCCGCCGGCTTGGGCAGGACGCCGCTGCGCACGATGTTCTGCAGGATGGGCGAAATCTGGTTCGCGTCGGCGTTCTTCAGATAGAAGATCTGCATCTGGAGTTCGCCCTCGGTCGTCTGCAGCGTGTCGGCCAGCGCCTGGATGTCCTGGAACTTCTCATCCGTGCACAACACGAGGATGGAGTTGGAATCCGGATGCGGGATGGCGCGCACCATTTCGCTGTCGGCCCGCGACGGGGCCAGCTGGCGCCAAACCTGCTCAATCAGGTTGGACAGCGACTGGATGTTGCCGCCGCTGACCTCCAGGCGATGCACCGAGACCTTGTCGGGGCGTTCCTGGTCGATCTTCTCGATCAGGTCTTCGAGGAAGGGAATGCGCTCGGCCGGCGCCGCCACGACGATGCGGTTGGCCTGCGGGTCGGGATAGACCGACAACGCCGTCAGGCTGGAGCGGGTGGTGAACGACGGCGCGGGCCCGCCGCCGCGGCTCGCCTCGCGCATGCGCTCCTCGATGCGCTGGCGGACTTCGGCGGGGATGTTGTCCGGCAGTTTGACTTCCTTCTTGCTTTCCTTGTCGCTGCCGCTCGACGATCCGCCGGTCGACGCGCTGGAGGAGCTCTGGAACGTTTTGGCCACGTCCTGGATCATGCGCGAGACCGTATTGGCGTCGACGTGCTTCAGGTAATACACGCGCAGAACCATGTTCTCGGTTTCGGGCGCGTCCAACTTCTTCAGCAGTTCCTCCAGGTTCGCAATCTGGCCGCGGGTGGCCTTGACCAGCAGCGAGTTGGTGCGCGTCACCGGCGTCACCGCGCTGCCCGGCCCCAGCACCGACCCCAAGCCCTTGGCCAGCTCGCCGGCGTCGTTGTACTGGAGGGGAATGATCTTCATGTACATTTGGCTGGAGGAGCCGGCGGGTTCCCCGTTATCGAGCGGAATGACCAGGTTCTGCGCCTTGTCGGATTGAACGATGAGGATGCGGTCCTTGGTTTCGACCACCACGACGCCTTGCAGCAGAAGCGCCTGGTAAATCAGGTCCAACGCTTCCGGCACGGGCAGCGGCTGCGGGGCCACGATGTTGACGATGCCCTGGATCTTCGACTGCAGGATGACGGGCTTGTGGGTGTTGTCGCTGATGAACTTGACGATCTGGTCGATATTGGCCTCGCGCAGGTTGACCGGAATCAGCTTGTTGTTCTTCTCCCCGCCCGCGCCGCCGGCCTCGCGCGTCTCCGCCAGCTTCTTCCAGAACTCCTCGCGCTCCTGATCCGTCAACGTCGGACTGGTGGTGGTCTCCTTGGCCTGCGTCCCGCCGAAGAACGAGAAGTCGAACTTGCCGAACAAACCCGACGGCTCCGTGGCGGCGCTGCTCGCCTCGTTCTCCGCGCCTTTCGCCTCTTGTCCCTTCTCCGCTTCCGCGCCCGGGGTCGCCTGCTGGCCCTCCTCGGCGGGGCGCTTTTGGTCGGCTGTCGAAGGCGTCTCGCCCTTGGAACGGCCTTCGTCCTCCGCCTTGGCGGGCTCTTCCTCCGCCGTGGACGGCGTCTTCTCTTTCGACGCCTCTTCCGCCTTGGACGGTTTTGGCGTCTTCTCCCCCGACGGCGACGCCTTGCCTTCGGCCTTCAGCTTCTTCTCCGAGGCCTTGGACGGCGGCTTGGGCGTCTTCGGCGATGTCTTCAGGGATTTGGCGATCGGCTTGGGCTTTGGACCGGGAGACTCGTCCGCGCCCGGCCCTTGCGCCAGGGCCGCCGCATAGGGAAAGAGCGCCAGGCCCAACAGGGCCAACAACGCCAGCGCGCTGGGGAATCGGCCGAGAATTCGGCGGGATTCGTGGCGCTGTGAAGAGGTGGGAACGGGAGCGGAGCCAACGGGAATCACAGGAGTCATCGGATTGTCCCTCTCCATTGGGTAATGCGGATATGTCATGCTATCGTTTGCTTTTCGATTTGTGACCGTAGTCGCCTTTGCTGGATTTTTTGCCGTAATCGCTCTTCGACGGGCCGGGGGACGGCGGGATCGCCGTCTGACTCAATCCGCGCACGTACTGCCGAATGGTGTCGGCGTTGACGCCGGGGGGCAGCGTGCCGCCGAACCGCTGCTTAGTAAGTTGTTCCAGTTCGTCATCGCTCAATTGTTCGATTTGGGCGGCATACTGCGAGACGAAGGCGCCGCTCGCGGAACTGCCGCGCCCATAGCGCGACATGTAATCCATGAACGCGCCGCCGCCCGGCGACGCCCCGCCGCCTTGGGAACTCAAGCGGTCGCGCAGCTCGGCCAGGCGCGAGCGGATGTCGCCGCCCTCCGGCCCGGAGAACCCTTTGACATCCGGCGTGTGCTGCTGGTTCTTCGGCCGGTTGTCGATCTCCAGGGTGTCCCGGTCTTCAAACAGCTTGACGGTCTGCTCGATCTTCTCTCCGTCCTCTTCGCGCTGCACCTTGATGTCGTTCTCCGAAATGCTGGCGATCTTCCATCCATTCACGTCGTCGCCCTCGCCGTGCAGCCGCCCGTCGATCAGCGCGTAGCCGCCCAACAGGCCCTCCAACTTCGGCGCGGGATATTCCTTCTTCTGCGCTGGGTAGAAGAGGTTCGATTTGGCCAGATCCTTGTACTTGTCCACGTCGGGGGCGGACACGGCCGCCGCCGCCGCCGGCGCAATTTGTTCGCGCAACTCCACGGCTTTCTGCGCGGTCTGTTCCGTCGAGCGCAAGGAGTAGGCCTGCACCCCGAGCGCCAGCGCGATCAGCGCGCACACCGCCCCCAGGAAAAACCGCAGTCCCTTGACGACGTTTCGATTGTTCATCTCTTGGGTCCCTCCGAATTCCTCGGGCCTCGATGGCCGTCCGCGCTTGAGGCGCCTTCCGATTGCTTCGCGCTCTCGCGTCCTTCCGGGGTCTTGGCGGCCTCGGGAGATTCGGCGTCCTTCGCCGGCTTGGTCGGCGCGAGCGCCTGCTTGGTCGGCGCGAGCGCCTGCTTGGCGCCCTCCGGAAACAGATAGACGTGCAGTTGCAGCGTGCCGGCGACGATGCGCTCCATCTTGCCCCCCGGCCCGCCCGGCCCGCCGCCGGGAAAGGGGAACGGCGCGCCGGGGGGGCCGCCGCCGGCGCCCGCAGGCCCGCCGGGGGCCCCGCCCTGGTCGCCCCCGCCCCGGTCGCCGCCCTCCGGCGCCCGGCTCTCGCCCCCGCTTTTCGAACTCCCGGTCGTCAGGGTGCGCTTGGTGAACACGATTTGATCGACGACGACCGGGACCGTCATGGCCTCGATGTCCTTGATGAACGTGGCCAGGTTCGGCCACTGCGCCTGGCAGTCGACCTGCATCGTCTGGTAATCGACGGTTCCGCCGCCGATCTTCTTGGTTCGCCGCTCGTGCTGCGTGTAACGCAGGATTTGCACCTGCGAGCGGCGCCCCAAGTCCTCCATCGCTTTGACGAACGCGTCGATCTGGCTGTCGGCGTCGTCGGGGTTGACCTTGACGTGCAACGCCTGCTGCTTCTCCTGCAGTTCCGTCTGCCAGCGGTTAAAGCTGCTCATCTTGGCGTACATCCCGCGCAGGCCGCTTTCCTTCTCGGCAAACCCCTTGGCGTCGGGCGACAGCAGGTTCAGGGGCGAGCCGCCGTACAGGAAGACGTAGGAGAAGATAAGGATCACAGGCGCGGCGACGCACAGAACCATCAGCGCCCGTTTGTCGCGTTCGGTCAACTGCATGGGCTACTTCCCTTTCGCCACCCCGGATTTCGCCGGCGCGGCCTTCTTCGCCGAGGCCAGCGTGCACGTCAGGTCGAACACGGCGCTGTCCTTGCGCGGGCGCACCGTGCCCAGTTTCGCATCCGTGAACAACGAGCCGGGCTCATTGAGCTTGGTCTCGAATTCCTTGACCGTCTGGATCGGCTTATCTCCCGTGACCACGCCGGAGGCGGTGATCTTGCCTTTTCGCTCCATCTTCAGCGACGTCAGCGTCACCGTCTTCGGCAGCTTCTCATTCCATTCCGTCAGGATCGCCATCCAACTGAAGCGCTCGCCCTCAAACGCCCGCAACACGTTGAGGGTGTTCTCCAGGCGCATCAGGTCGGTGGGGAAATTGTCGCCGCTGACCTTGCGCAGGGCGCCGTCCACCGCCTCCAGCCGATGGCGCTGCACCGATTGCCCGCCGAGATAGAGGGCCACGACGAGCGCCACGACGTACAGCACCAGCGCCGGCAGGCTGGTCAACCGCGCCCACGCCGCTCCCGCCAACGAAACGCGCTCCTCCCGCGGCGCCAGATCGAGCAGCAAGCCCGTCCGCGCCGTGGCGCGATAGAGCAGGCCTTCGAGGACGTGCGTTTGCCCGTCCAGCTGGCTCGACCGGCTGGCCAGCATCCCGTCCGACTGAGCCACGCACTCCGAGATGTGCCGCGCCTCGGCGCCCATCTGGCGGCGGATCGGCTCGACCAGCGACGTTTGCAGGTCGCGCCCGCCGCAGCAGATGATCTCCGAAAGCGGCTCGGCGTCTTGTCCATCGAGAGCCGCGCGCATCACCGTCTGCAACTCCAGCACAAAGCGGTCGCCCGCCCCTTCGCCGGCATGGCGAATCTCGCTCGCCGTAATCGGCGTCTGGCCGAAATTCGCCAGGCGGCCTCGCTTGACAAACCCGATGGACGCGCCCGCCTCGCCGAAGTCGACCAAGGCGGCCTCGCTCGGCGCCCCGGGCCGCCGCCCCGCCAGATACCAGCGCATCAGCGCCAGCGGCTGAATGTCCACCACGTCGGGCTGAATGCCGACGGCCTCGAAGTCGGCGAGGAAGTCCCGCAGCGTGTCGCGCCGGACCGCCGCGACCACGACGCGCTGCTGGCCTTCGGCGGGCGCGTCGCGCAGGATCTCGAAATCCCAGGCCACCGTCTGGTCGGTGAAATGCGAAATCTCCTGGGCCACGCGCAGCCCGAGCATGTCGCGCAACTCTTTGCGGGCGACCTTCGGCATGTCGTACACGCGCAGGAACACCAAGCTCTTGGGCAGGGCCACCAGGACGCGCGGCGCCGGGCGCCCGGCGTCGGTCCACGCCTTGGCCAGCGCGGCGCGTAGCGCCAGGCGGCGCTGTTCGCCCGTGTTCTCGCCCAGCGGCAGCGCCGCCGCGTCGGCCTGCGCGATGCGCCAGCCCCCCATGCGGCGCTCGGCCCGCGCCCAACGCGCCTGGCGCCCGCCGACGTCCAACATCAGGATGGATTTCCCGGTTCGGCCCAAGGTATCTCTTTCGTCACCACTCTCTCATGCGGTTCCTGGGAGCGCCGACGGCCTCGTCGGGGGTGGTGTCGCCCCTCGCGCTGGGAAATGACCGCCGTGGACGTCGGCGCTCCCAGGAACCGCCTCCGACCGCCGCCGCGGTTTCTATCGGCAATCGGCAATCGACAATCGACAATCTCCATTCGCCGCTCTCACGTCTCTCTCCAGTACAAGACGTGCACCCCGTTCTCGTCGCGTTCCACCACCGCCTCAATCTGTTTTTGCGCCTGCCCGGAGTTCAGTTTGCCGGTCGCCTGAATCCGAAACTGGGACGAGCGCGTGGTTACCTTGCCGGCCGCCTGGCGAAACCGGTCCACGTCCATTCCTTGCAGTTGGAACAAATCGCCGACGCTTAGAAACGGCGTCGAGCCGGCTTCGCGCAACAGGCCGATCTGGACGATGTCGTCCTCGGTCAGCCCGGGCAGCGTCGCCAGGACTTCCTCGGGCGCCGTGTTGAGATTGACCAAGCCCGAAATCACCGTCTGGTCCGTCGCGGTGATCGCGTCCGCCCACTGCCGCAGCTGCGACGTGCTGAAGATCGGCTTGTTGTCGCTGGACGAGGAGCTCGAACCGCCGCTGGACGAACCGCTGGACGAACCGCCGGACCCGTCCGACGTGTTCGCCCCGCCGGACGAAGAGCCGGTTTCCGATCGGTTCGATTTGCTAAGAGCGCTGGTCGAGCGGTTCGATTTCGGCAACACGTCCTTCGCCAACCCCGAACTGCCCACGTAGGGCGACTTCTGGATCGCGCCGCCGCGATTGATCGACATTCGCGACGAGCCCAAGCTTCTCGGCGACCGGTAGCTCGACTCGCCCGAGCGCGTCACCTCGAGCAGATCGCCGATGCTTTGAAACGGATGGCTCCCCCGATAGTTGACGATCGCCTGCGCATCCTCGGAACTCAGCCCCGACATCGCCTGCTGCAGTTCCGAGGCCGACGCGCTCTGAATGTTGACGCGCGGCTGGCCGTCGTTGCGCACGTTGCGATCGGCGGAATAGACCGTCACATAGGGCAGCAGCCCCAGGTCCAGCTCCCCGTCCCCGTCCTGATCTTCGTCCGCGTCGAGAACGCCGTTGCCGTTCTCGTCCTCGCCGTAGACGGCGGCCTGGTCGAAGCCGTGGACCAGCAGCAGCTCGCGGATCGAACCGAGCGGCCCGTTCTTGGCTTCATAGGGATTGTCCAACGCGGAGTAGTATTCGCTCTCCGCGCCCAGGGTGTTCGGCGTGTCGTCGGAGTCGATCCAGTCCAGGAGCGAGTCGGCCATCGTGTCGGTCATCCCGGGAAGGAGCATCAATTGATCGCGGGTGGCGGTGTTCAAGTTCAGCTTGGCGCTTTCATCCTGAATGCCGTAGACCGCCCCGCCTTCCACCGCCGGGTCGGGGAAGCTCGTTTCATAGGTTCCGTCGCCTAGGTCCATCGGCTCGTAGAAGGTCGGATCCATCCATTCGTCGCCCGGGCCGTCGCCCGGCGTTTCGTCGGCCATCAGGATGGCCATCGACTGCTCGATGGCGGACTCGGCCAGATAGCGCGCTTGCGCCTCGTGCAGCGTGTTGTCGGCGATGCGTGCATGGACGCGCACGGCCATGCTCATCGTGTAGCCGACCAGACTGAGCAGAACCACGATGCCCAGAACCACCACCAGCAGCATCCCGCGCTCGCCCCGCCGCGCCATGAGGCGCGTGGAGCCGGGTCCGAGGGAAAGTGACAGTGCGCAGCGCCGCATCGTTTTGGCTTTCCAGAGGGCCTATACGACGTATAGGGCCTATGCGTCCTATTCCTATTATTGGCCCGCGCCTTCGGGCTGCTGCGTCGAGTTCTCCGTCGGCTCGCCATTCGCCGCGTTTTGCGCGCTCTGCTGCCGCGACTGCTCAAACGAGTAATTGCCCGTGGAGGCCACCGGCCTGTTCGATTCCAATTCGCGCCATGTTTGGATGGGAATGACCCGCGCGAACGTCATCGGGGTCTCCTTTCCTTCCGCGTCGCAGACCACTACTCCGACCTCGACGGCTTTCGGCACGCCGTCGGTCGACGTCCAGCGCGTCACCCAATCCGTCCCGTTGAAGTAGCTGACGTTCATCTGTTCCACCCAATCGGCCACTTCCACGACCCACCCGCCGGTCGACGCGTCGGCGTGGTACGTGTCGTCGACGCGCATATCGAGGATCGTCGACGTCGCCTCGCCGGTCTCCTCGTCCGTCTGCCGGTCGATGTAGAACGACACCGCGGCCTGGTCGGCGATCTCCTGGTCGCCGAACAGATGAATCGGCGCGTTCGTGCGAAACGTCACTTCGTCCATGTCCAGTTCGCCGCTCTCCGACGTCGACGAGATGGCGCCGAGGGTTTCGCCCTCGACCTGCTGGTCGAGGCCCTCGAAGACGACCTGATTCGGATCGTCGGAGTTGGCGGCGCAGCGCAGGCAGCGGGACATGAGATCCAGGGCCACGCGCGCCCGTTGGTGCATGTCGATGCGCCGGCGGCTCTTGTTCCACCCGCTGGTGGCGGCGGCGTACACGGAATACGCGGCGGCCAGCAGGATGGTGGAAATGGCCACGCTCACCAGGATCTCGATGAGGGTCATGCCGCGGGACCTGGAGACGCGCTTCCTCATCTCCTCATCTCCTCATCTCCGTGTCTCCCCGTCACTCCGTCACTCCGTCACCGCGTACTGCAATTGCGCCTGGCTGTGTTCGGCCCGCAGCGTCGTCAGCGTCACGTCGCGATCCTGCCCGCCGGCGGTCCACGTGATCGAGACGGTGATCTTGTACAAGCCCGGGGTGTCGGTCTCCTCGATCTCGGATGCCCAGGTGAACCGATCGTCGGGCGGATCGTATTGCGCGCCATCCTGTCCCGGCGTCAGCTGGCTGTTGTAGTTGATCTCCTCCATCACGTTCTCGGCCAGCATCAGCGCCTTGGCCTTGTTCTCCGCGCTGTGCCATTGCGCCATGGCCATGCCCAAGCCTTCGATCAAGCCGACGATGGACATGCTGAAGATGGCCAGCGCGGCCAGCACTTCGATCAGCGAAAACCCCCGTGAGCGTTTCCGAATGCGGACAGCAGGCGGCGCCTGCGCCGCCGAGAATGTGGAGTGCGGTATGCGGAATGAACGACAAAGCCCTCCCCCCTCTCCAAGGTCAGGAGTCGAAGTCCCCTGCGGTTCATTCCGCATTCCGCATTCCGCATTCCGCATTCCGCACTCCGCATTCGGCGATTCATTCCGCCTGCGTCCCGCTCGAGCTCCCGGTGAGGAAGAGATTCGTCTTCGGCGTCTCTTCCCCCTCCGTCTCCTCCTGGGCCGCCACCGCGTTGCCGTCGATCACTTTGACGCGGCCCGTGATGCCGTTGAGCGACACCGTCATATATTGCGCGTTGGCCTCGGCTTCTTCCTGGGTCGCGGCCATCGGATCGACCGTCTCCAGGACGATGTACGCGCCGTCGCAATGGCCGTCCTTGTAGAAGTTGAGCTCCGGCGCCAGGTCCGGGGTCTGCTCGGCGGCGTCCTCGTCATTGACGTCGGGCACGATGGCGAAGTAGATGCCCTCGATCGTGATGCCGTCCGGCAGCGTCTTGTCCGTGATCCCTCCGACCATCGCCGGGCGAAACTCCCCCGGGCTCCCGATGGGATCGGCTTCGCGCAGGAACTGGTAGTTTCGGTTCTCCTCATTCCACGACCACCGGTAGCGGCGCCCTTCGGTCACCGAGGCCGAGTAGCAGTAATTGAACGCGTCGCACAGTTGCAGGGCCGAGGCCTTCAACTTCTCGCTCTTCTGGCGGTTGCTGAACAAGGGGATGATCGCCCCCGTCAACAGGCCGATGATCGCCAGGACCACCATGATCTCCAGGAGGGTGAAGCCATGGGAGTGCGGAGCGCGGAGTGCGGAGTTCAGAGTGCGGAATGCGGAGTGCGGAATGGGGAATGAGCCGCAAACAGCCTCGTTTCCTGGCTTCGCAGACCGCGGGCGTGGTTGTCGTCTATTCCGCATTCCGCACTCCGCATTCCGCATTCGTCATTCCGCACTCCGCATTTGGATGAGCCTTCCAGCCTGCTCGCAGTTCCACGATCATTCCACATTCGGGTACCCTGTGGGTGTTCGGGTACCCTTCGGCTGTTCCGCACCGACGTATCACTCTTTCAGATCATACCCGTCGGTGTTCACCGTGCCCGGGCATTCGTACACGTACGCGCCCCCCCACGGATCGGTCGGCATCTTGCTCACATACGGGCCTTTCCACGTGCCCGCGGACGTATCGGTCTCGTCGGTCGCCGGCGCTTGCAGCAGCGCCGTCAGGCCTTCTTCGGTCGTTGGGTAGCGGCCCATGTCCATCTGGAACGATTCCAGGGCGGTGACCAGCGTGGCGATGTCCGACTTGGCCACCGACACCTTGGCGTCGTCGGTTCGGCCTTTCAGTTTGAGCACCAGCACGGAAGCCAAGATGCCCAGGATCGCCACGACCACCATGATTTCGATCAAGGTGAACGCGGAGCGCGACCGCGCCTGGCGGTTGGAATAAAGCTGTCTCATAGGATCCCCCTATTTTGAATTGCCCCGGGCCCTCCCCGGGTGGTTCTTGCCGTTCGTCTGCGTCCCTGATGTCCTTTGCGTCCCTGATGTCCTTTTCCTGGCAGCGCCCTACCGAATCAACTGGTTCATCGAAAACAGCGGCAGCAGCATGGCCAGCGCGATGAATCCCACCACCACCGCCAGGCACAAGATCGTCACCGGGGCCAGCACCGAGACCATCACCTTGACCGCCTGCTGCGTTTGCCATTCGTAGGTTTCGGCGATTTTGATCAGCATCGAGTCGAGATTGCCCGACGTCTCGCCCACGCCGATCATGTGAATGACCAGCGGCGGGAACATCCCCTCCTGCTCCAGCTCGCGCGCCAGCGAACCGCCTTCGCGCAGGCCGGACGAGGCGCTCTCGATCGCCTTGCCCAACGCCGCGTTGTCCAACACCCCCTTGACCACCTGAAGCGATTCCAGCAGCGGCACCCCGCCGCCGAGCAGCACGCCCAGCGCCCGGGCGAACCGCGAGATCGACGCCTTGCGCGCCAGGTCGCCCAGTTTCGGCACGCGCAGGACGAACCGGTCGTACTGCAGGCGGCCGTCTTCGGTGGCGCGCCACGTCCGCACCACGCCAACCGTCGCCCCAATCAGAATCACCGCCGCCCACCAAAACCGCTTCACCGCCAGACTGATGGCCATCAGCATTTTCGTCGGCGTGGGCAAGGCGCTGCCCATGTCGCCAAACACCTCGGCCAGCCGCGGCACGACAAACGTCATCAACAGGCCGACGACCAGGACGCCGACGATCACCACGATGATCGGATAAATCATCGCCGCGCGCACTTCGCTGCGCATCTGCTCGTCGCGCTCGGTGATGTCGGCCAACTGCGCCAGGATCGGCCCCAGCACGCCGCCCGTCTCGCCGACCCGCACCATCGAGCAGACCAACGGCGGAAAGACCTTCGGGAAGCGCCCCAGCGCGTGGGAGAAATCGCGCCCGCCCTGCACGTCCTCGCGCACCGTGATGACGATCTCCTGGAGCCGGCGGCTCGTCGTCTGGCGCTCCAGGATCGTCAGGCTCTGCACCAGCGGCACGTCGGAGTTCACCAGCGTGGCCAGCTGGCGCAGGAACAGCGCCATTTCCAGGGCCGAGATCCGTCCGCCCCGCGCCGCGCCCGACAGCGCCGCCGCGGCGCCGTGCTCTTCGGCCGTCTCGCGCAGTTCCGTGGCGTGCAGCCCCTTCTTCAGCAGGAGGGTCATGGCGGCCGCGGAAGAGTCGCCCTCGATGACGCCCTTCAGGCGCGCGCCCGCGGTGTTGATGGCTTTGTATTGGAACAGGGGCATGATCAGTTAACCCGGTTCACATTCCGAGTGCTGAGTCTTGAATGCGGATTGCGGAATGCGGAATGAACCACAAGACATCCCGGTATTGCCCGAGGCCGCAGGCAAGGCTTCTTGCCGTTCATTCCGCATTCCGCATTCCGCATTCCGCATTCAAGACTCAGCACTCCAAACTACTCCACAAACTGCTTCTGCGTGACCTGCAAGACCTCTTCCACCGTCGTGACGCCGCGGCAGACCTTGTGGAAGCCGTCCTGCTTCATCGTCTCCATCCACCGCAGCGCCCGGTTCTTGATCTCCGCGCTCGAGGCGCGCCGCAGGATCATCTCGTGGATTTCCTCGGTGATGAGCAACAATTCGTAGACCCCGATCCGGCCGGTATACCCGCGGCTGCGGCAGTGCTCGCACCCCCCGGGCTGATAGAAGTGGTCGGTGTTGAGTTGCTCCGCCGTGACGCCGAACTCCGGCAGATACGCCGGATTGACCGGGATCGACTGGCGGCAGTGATGGCACAGGCGGCGCACCAGGCGCTGCGCCATGATGCCCTCGACGGACGAGGCCACCAGAAACGCCTCGACGCCCATGTCGATCAACCGCGTGACCGCGCCGGCGGCGTCGTTCGTGTGCAAGGTGGAGAAAACCAGGTGGCCGGTCAGCGCCGCGCGAATGGCGATGTCCGCCGTCTCGCCGTCGCGGATTTCGCCCACCATCACCACGTCGGGGTCCTGGCGCACGATGGCGCGCAGGCCATTGGCGAAGTCCATGCCGCGCTTCGGCCGCACGGGAATCTGCACGATGCCCGGCAACTGGTATTCCACCGGGTCCTCGATGGTGATGAACTTGCGCCCGGGCGTGAAAATCCGCGTCAGCGAGGCGTAAAGCGTGGTCGTCTTGCCGCTTCCGGTCGGGCCCGTCACCAGGATGATGCCATAGGCGGCCTTGAGCAGTTCCCCGTATCGCTCCAGCGTCTTCGGCGGCATGCCGAGCTCTTCCAACTCGACCATGGCGTTCAGGCGGTCGAGAATGCGCAGCACCATGCTCTCGCCGAAGATCGTCGGAAGCGTGGCCACGCGGATGTCCACCGAGCGGTCGGGCAGATTGAGCCGGATGTGGCCGTCCTGGGGAACGAAGCGCTCGGCGATGTCCATGCTCGCCATGATCTTCAGGCGCGAGATGATCGCCGGCTGCAGGTTCTTAGGCGGCGGCTGAATCTCGTGCAGCACGCCGTCGACGCGATACTTGATCTTCAGCTCCTTCTCGAACGGCTCGATGTGAATGTCGCTGGAGCGGTCGTGGATCGCCTGCGAGAGAATCAAGTTGACCAGATTGACGAGGGTGGGTTCGCGGGCCATGGCCTGCAGGTCGTGGATGACGTACGATTCGTCGCTGTCCGTGTCCATCCCCTGGCCGCGCATGTCGGCCAGCAGGTCTTCGACCGTGATCCCGTAGTTCTTCTCCACGGCGTCGATGATCTCGTCTTCGGCCGCCACGACGCGCTTGACTTGCAGACCGGTGGCGAACTGAACCGACTCGATGGTCGCGAAATCCAGGGGGTTGGCCATCGCCAGCGTGATCGTGCCATCGTTGACGGCGACGGGGATCGCCTTGGCGTGCTGGATCAACTCCAACGGGACTTTCCCCAGCGCCTCTTTGGAGATCTCGATTTCGTCCAAATCGCAGAAGGGCAGGCCCAACTGTTGGGCGATCTCCTTCTGGACGACCATCGGGGTCGTATAGCCGGCGTCGACGAGAATTTGCCCGATGGGCAGGCCGCTGGCGCACTGGCGCGCCAGCGCGTCGTCCAACTGCTCGCGCGAAATGGCGCCGGCTTCAAGCAATCTGAGTCCCAGAGGCATTTTACTCGTTAGATCCATAGTTCCGAGCGATTCCCGGAGATTGAGATGAGGAGAACCCCGTTTCGCGCGAAGGTGGATGTCCGACTTTAGGACTCGACTTCCAGGAATTGCGTGATTGTCCTTGCGTGCTTTCCGAGAATGCTCTTGGACGTAGTTAAACTCTAATTCTTTACCGAAGGGAGCAAGAACTGCGCCACGGCCGCCGATCCCCCGCGGCGCGCCACGCGCCGATCCTCTGAGAAGCCGTCAAACAGAGGAAAATCAACCTCTTAGCATTGACAGGAAGGGCCTTGCCGCGCGAGCCGGAAGCCGTCCGGGAATGGCCGCGCCGCTAAAATCGCCCCATATCGTTCCCTTTAGCCAAAGGCCCCTTCCCCATATTGTTCCATCCCCGCCCCCTCCCATCTCATGGCGAGGGTTTAAGCGGTCAACACTTCGGGGCGGAACACTAGCAAATTGTTCAGCGCATGGGAAGGAAAAAAACGATGAATTTCAGCCTTCAAGCCTATTTTTTCACCAAAAAGAAAACTGTTTTCCAATCGCCCTCTTTGCGGGATTCCCATCGAGGATCAGGGCGTTGGATTCGCGGATGCAACGCATGGGCGCCGAGACGCCCGGGCGCGCAATATATAGCGCGCCCGGGAGGGCGCAAAGCGGCTGTCCACGCCTTCTTCGGCAATGGCGCTCAAGGAAAACCAGATTCTTGATTTTCATGGCGCGGAAGACAAAGAGCCGCCGCCGGCGTTTGATTTTCCAGAGGCGCCCCGGACAAAGGCGATGTAAGTTCGTAACGCGACCTTCAGGTCGTATAGCTCCCATAGGTCTTACAGGTTCTATAGGTCGCACTACGATACGAACTCAACTTCCAGCGAAAGGCGCCTCTCGAATGAGCGCGGAAGAGCGCTGGGCCAAGCTGATCCTGACCATCGAAGGCGTGGAAGAGGCCACGGCGGCGGAAATCGCCGGCGCGCTCGTGGAGGAGTGCGGCGCGCTGGGCGCCACGCAGGAGTCGGCCCCGGAAGGGCGCGGCGCCTGGGCCTTGTTCTTCCCGCCCGCCCTCGACCGCGGTCAAATGGATCTGGACGTGCAGGCCTTCCTCGTTCGTTCGCTTCAAGACGCCCACGGCCGGGTCGGCGTGCGGTGGCGCTGGGAGGAGCAGCCGGATGAGAAGTGGGCCGTGGCCTGGCGCGTGCATTTCGAGCCGTTCGACGTCGGCGCGCGCCTGCGAATCGTCCCGCCTTGGAACTGCGGGGAGCCGCTTCAGCCGGGCCGCCTGCGCATCGTCATCGATCCCGGGCAGGGCTTCGGCACCGGACGCCACGAGACGACGCGTCTGTGCCTGGAAGCCCTCGTCGAGCGCGTCGGGCAGGGCGCCCGCGTCCTCGACGCCGGCGCCGGTTCGGGAATCCTATCCATCGCCGCCGCGCTCCTGGGCGCCGGGCAAGTCGTCGCCGTAGAGAACGATCCGGCCGCCAACGCGAACGCCCGCCGGAACTTCGAACTGAACGGCGTGGCCGGGCGCGTGCGCCTGATCGAGGGGACGCCTCACGCCGTGGCGCGGCGGGACGGATTCGATCTCGTCGTCTGCAACATGCTTGTGTCGACCTTTCGGCCGCTCCTGCCGCGCCTGGCGGAGCTGGTCGCGGAAGGCGGGGCGTTGGTCTTGTCGGGCTTCATCGAAAAGGAGAAAGACGAGGTTCAGGCGCTCGCTCGGGCCAATGGAGGCCAGATCGAATCGCTCGACTGGCTGGACGAATGGGGCCGGCTGGTGTGGCGGAAGGAATAGAGAGAGGATTGCCTAATGCGGAATGCGGAATGCAAAATGAACGACACTGGACCCAAAAAAACTCATTGGTTATGAGACTAGGGCCTCTGTGGGTCATTCCGCACTCCGCATTCCGCATTCTAAAAGGGGCTGACCGTGCCGCCGCCCTCGTCCTTCTTCTCCTCCGGCGCCGGCTTCCTCGCCTTCTCCTCCAGTGGAATGATGCGGTCGTACATTTGTCTGCTCCAACGGACAATTTCCTGGCTCTTCTTGTCCTTGGAGTCCTGGTAGCGGTCCATGCAGTCCTTATACGCCTGCTGCGCCTCGACGCGCCGCCCGAGCGCCTCCAGCGCCCGTCCCCGGTCGAACCGCGTCTTGGCGTCGATGAACTCAATGTCGCCATACGCGGCGAGTATCTCTTCGGCTTTCTGCAAGGCGACCTTGGGCTGGCCGTATCCGAGATACAGCTCGCCGATCTGCATCTTCGACAAGGGCGTATAGACGCGGTCGTCGGGGAAGCGCTCAATCACCTTCTCGTAGCCGGCCAGAATCCGGCGCAGCCGCTCTTCTTTGCGGGCTGAGTCGGTGGGCGGGATAAACTCTTCCTGCTGCTTCTGGAAGGCGAACTGGTACTGCTCGCGGGCGGTGGCGTATTCGGGAACCCAGATGCGCCCGCTTTCCTCCGCCTTGTGAAAGGGCAGGAAGCGGCAACCGGCAAGACAGGCGGCGGCAAACGCGCCCAGCGCCGCCAGGCGCCATAACTTCCGAAGAACGCGATTCATGGCCAGGTCCTTATGAGGTGGAATCCAGAATCCATTTCGTATCAAACGCGCCGCGGTGGAGCAACGAAAACCGAAGCCGGGAAAGCCGGATCGGACGAGCGCAGGCGACCTGTAGTGAGCCTGTCGAACCAGTCGAGTCTCGCAAGGATGCCTCTTGGGAAAGCCTGCGCCACAAAACACAATGGCGTTGCCATGGGCGGCATGCGACAATCGAAGGATCGGTTCCTTCGTAGGAGGATTGTCATGCCGTCGCCAGCCGCTCTTCACGAGCCGCAAACCCACTCCGTCTTGAACGACGCCCAAATTCGCCAAGCCATTCATGAGAAGGTGGATGGAAGGCCGTTCGCCGGAAAACGCACGCTCGTCATCGTGCCCGACACGACCCGCAGCGGCCCGTTGAAAGCCGTGTTCGCCGCCCTGCACGAAGTCCTCGCGCCGCACGCGAAGGCGCTCGACGCCATGATTGCCTTGGGCACCCATCCGCCCATGAGCGACTCCGCCATTCGCGAGCACCTGGGAATCGCCCACGATCCGGCGGCGCGCTTTCGGTCGATGAAACTCCTCAACCACGAATGGGACAACCCGGCGGCGCTGGAGACCATCGGCTGGCTCAGCGAAGAGGAAACCGAACGGTTGTCCGGCGGACGCATGCGCGAGAGAGTCCCCGTGCGCCTCAACCGGCGCGCGCTGGAATACGACTGCCTGCTGGTGGCCGGGCCGGTCTTCCCGCACGAAGTCGTCGGGTTTTCCGGCGGCAACAAGTATTTCTTCCCGGGCATCGCCGGGCCGGACATCCTCGACTTCTTCCATTGGCTGGGCGCGCTGATCACCAACATGGGCACGATCGGAGTGAAGCGCACGCCGATGCGCGCCGCGGTCGATCGCGCGGCCTCGCTCATTCCGCGCGAACGGCTCTGCCTGGCTTACGTCGTCGCCCACGGCGGCGGCGCGCACGGCGTTTTCTACGGAACGCCGGAAGAGGCCTGGTCGCGGGCGGCGGACGTGTCGGCGGCGACCCATATCCGCTATGTGGAAAGGCCGTTTCAGTCGGTCCTCTCCTGCGCGCCGAAGATGTACGATGAACTGTGGGTCGGCGGCAAGTGCATGTACAAACTCGAGCCGGTCGTGGCCGACGGCGGCGAACTGATCATCTACGCTCCGCACATCGCCCGCGTCTCCATCACTCACGGCAAACTGATCGGCGAACTCGGCTATCATGTGGCCGACTACTTCCTGAAGCAATGGGACAAGTTCTCGAAATACCCGCGCACCGCGCTGGCGCATTCGACGCACGTGCGCGGGGTCGGAACTTTCGAAAACGGAGTCGAGAAGCCGCGCATCCAGGTCGCGCTGGCCACCGCCATTCCGCCCGAGGAGTGCAAATCGCTGAACCTCGGCTGGCGCGACTGGCGGAGCATCGATCCCGAACAATGGCGCCGCCGCGAAGCCGAAGGCCTGTTGCTCGTGGAGAACGCAGGCGAGGTTCTCTACCGCTTAAAGTAGCCACAAAGAGGCGCAAGAGACACAAGAGAAACGACGCAGGCTGACCTGGCTTGTGTCCATTGCGTCCATCACGTCCATTGCGTCCATTATGTCCATCAATGACCGTCTCTCCCAAAGGAGTCTCCCATGGCGGCAATCACCGAGCACCCCGAACCCCTGAGCATCGCGCCCTCGATGGGCTTCGGCGATCGCATCGGCGTCTCTACGATCGGGCACATCCGCGCCCTGCGCGAAGCGGGCCTGGCCGGCAAGGTGGCGCCCGTCTTTGCGCAACAATCCGTGCGTGAAAACGCGCGCACGGGCCGCACCTTTCCGCGGGTCATGGCCGACGCCCAGCAGGCGGTCCGCGCCGCCGGATGGGACCTCCCCTGGGGCGCCGACGGCGACCACCTGAAAACCGCCGCCGACCTGGCCGACGCCGCCCGCGCCGGTTTCGCGTTCTTCACCATCGATCCCTCCGACTACGTCAACGACGCGGCCGCCTCGCTTCCCGCCGAGCAGTTGGATT
>JAPLSS010000550.1 GCA_026398515.1 Candidatus Sumerlaeota bacterium
GCACCGCGTCGTCTATCGCCCCAAGTGGCCGGCGGCCCTCATCAACTCCTTCCAACTCGACTTGACCAACCCCGACCTGGCGCTGGCGGCGGGCAAGGGCGGAGGGTCGGCGCTGGCGCGCGAGCGGATCGCGGGCATCGCCGAGCGGGTGGCGCGCCAGAGCGGCCTGCGCGTCCTGGCCGGCGTCAACGGCGGCTTCTGGAACGCCGCCAACCGGCCCGTGGGAATCCTGGCGGGCGGCGGACGGGTCTATGCCGCCTCCAATCACCAGTGGACCTTCCTGCTGGGCGCGGATCGGAAGGCGTTCCTGGGCGCGGTGAAATTGAGCCGGACGGTCCATGGGGGCGACGACTCGGTGACGCTCAACGGGCTGAACAGCGCGGCTCCGGCATCCGGCGCGCATCTGTACACCGCGGAGTTTGGAGAGGCGACCCCGCCGCTGGAGAACTGCCGCCTGGCCGTCCGCCTGGAGTTCGCCGAGGGCGGACGAATGCGGATCAACGAACCCGCCCGAGCCACCGTGAAGGAGGTGCGCGAAGGGCCCGGGCCTTTGGAATTGAGAGCCGGCCAGGGCTGGCTCGCCTTCTGCGCGAACGGCTCGCCGGCGCCGATCCCCGAGCGCTTGCGGCAGCCGGACGCCGAGGTCGTGGTGGCGCTGACCACCCAAGCGCTGGACGGCCCCGTGGACGCGGCCGTCAGCGCCGGGCCGATGCTGCTCGCGGAGGGGCGCGGCGCGCTGGACGCCGAATCGGCGGAGTTCCGCCGGTTGGCTGGCGCGGATCTGTTGGCGCGCACGGGGCTGGGCCTGTCCGCCGATGGGAAGAAGCTGATCCTGATGGCCATCGACGGCTCGTGGTTCGGCGTGTCGCGCGGGGCGACATTGCAGGACCTGGCCGACGAGTTGCTCCGCCAGGGCGCGTATACGGCGCTGAATCTCGACGGGGGGTCGTCGACGGCGGCGTGGGTCGCCGACGGCGTGGCCAGCCGCCCCGCCGGGCTGCTCGGCGCTCGCCCGATCAGCGACGCGCTGTTCCTCTGCTCGCGCAAGCCGCCGGCGGAGAGGAAGTAGGTCCGGGCGCGTTCGACGGGTGTCGCGCTCGCGCTCCCTTTTCTCCAGAGTTCTTTTGCATTCTTGTCGGTTCCGCGATACCCTTGTCAGGAGAGTCTCCGTGGATCGCCGCCGCCCGGGGCCTCTCCCCTGGCGAGGATGGAAGCGCCATGACTCAACTCCTGTTCATTGCTCTGATCGGGTGCCTGCTCTGGGTGCTGTGGCTGCGCCGCCGGGCCAAGGCGCTGGAGCTGCACGTCGAGGAAAAAGACCGCGAGAAACAAGCCGCGATCCAGCTGCTCGACCGCATCGGCGAATCGCTGACCTTGCAGTTGGAGATCGAGCCGGCGTTGCAGATCATCGTCGAATACACGGTCGAAGCCACCGGCGCCGAAGCCGGCGCCATCTTCCTGATGGACCCGACCCAATCGTATCTGACCGCGCGCGTCGTCCAGGGCCTGTTTCCGCCGATGCATGGCGCGCTGCCCTACGCGCTGGCCAAGCGCAAGTTCCTGGTCGACAAAGTCAAGGCCGAACGCATTCCGCTGGGCGAGGGCGTCATCGGCGGCGTGGCCCGCGAGGGAAGCGCCGCGCTGATCACCGACTGCCAGGACGATCCGCGCGTGCCGCAGGCGGCCCGCGACTTCATCGCCATGAACAGCATGATGGCCGCTCCGTTGCACACGCGCGGTGCCACGCTGGGCGTCATCGCCGTGGTCAACAAGCGCCAGGGCCAGGTCTTCTCCGAGCAGGACATGAGCCTTCTTCAGGCGCTGGCGGACCAGGCCGCCGTGACGGTCGACCTCGTCGGGCTGGTGGACGAAGTCGCCGAGAAGCGGCGGATCGAGCAGGAGCTGCGCCTGGCCCACGAGTTCCAGAAGATGCTCTTGCCAAAGCGCTGCCCCGACGTGGAGGGATTCGATCTGGCCGCCTTCTCCAGCCCGGCGTTGGAGGTCGGCGGCGACTTTTACGACTTCCTCCCCTTCGACGACGGCTCGCTGGGGATCGTCATCGCCGACGTGTCGGGCAAGGGCACCCCGGCGGCCCTGGTGATGGCCATGGCCCGCAGCGCCTTGCGGGCCGAGGCGCGCGGCTGCGCCTCGCCCCGCGAAACGCTGCGCCGGTTGAACGAGCGGCTGATCGAGGACACCAAGGAGAACGTGTTCATCACCATGACCTACGGCATCCTCGATCCGCGCCGGGGCGTCTTCCGCTTCGCCCGCGCGGGCCACGAGCCGGTCTTGCTGTGTTCGGGCGAAGGCGAGGAGCCGCGGCAGCGCGCGCCGAATGGCATCGCGCTGGGCATGGTCGAGCCGGAAACGTTTGATTTGATTCAGGAAGACGAGATAACCTTGGCGGCGGGTGAGACGGCGCTGCTGTATACCGACGGCGCCGTCGAGGCGCGCAACAAGGCGGGCGAGGAGTTCGGCCACACGCGCCTGTTCGACAGCGTCCGCCGGTTGGCTCACGGCTCCAGCGAAGAGATGGTGCGCGGCCTGCTGGGCGCCGTCCAGAGCTTCTGCAAAGACGCCCCGCAGCACGACGACATCACCCTGGTGGTCGTGCGCGCCAAGCGCGCGGCCGAAGAGCCTTCTGTGGAGGCGGAGGACCGCAAGAGGCTGACGGCATGAAGCGCGTGGAACCGTTGCCGTGGCGCAGACCTTTCAGTCTGTGAAAGGCGAAATTACGCGAAATGCCTCGGATCACAGGCGAGAAAGCCTGCACCGCCATAACGGTCCGCTTCACTGCTTCATCAGACCCCGAAAGGATCGCGCCGTGAGGGACAGGGCGTTTGAAGCGCGCGTGCGCCGGACTCTCGACAACGGCCGCGCCGCGATCGTGGAGCTGATCGGCTTTCTCGACGCTCACACCGTGGGCGACTTCGAGAGTCAGATGAAGACATGCCTCGAAGGCGGCGCGTCGAGAATCGTGCTGGATCTGGAGAAGCTGACCTACGTCTCCTCGGCGGGCATCGGCGCGATGATGAGCCTGACGCAGCGCCTGAGGCGCGAGGCCGGCGACGTGGCCCTGCTGCGCCCCAGCCCCAAGGTGTTTAAGATCCTGGAGCTTCTGGGCTTCACGGAGATTTTCAAAATCGCGGCCGGCGAGGACGAGGCCCTGAAGAGTTTGGCGTGATGAGCGAAATCGAACAACAGCCCGGCGGAATCGTGGTGGAAATGCGCTGCCCGGCGGAAACGCGCGTTCTGCCGATGATCCGCCATTTCGTCGTGTGCGCCGCCACCCACATGGGCTTCGGCCCCGACGACGTCCTGAAAATCGAACTGTCGGTCGACGAAGCCTGCTCGAATGTCGTCCGCCACGCCTACGCGACCGCCGACGGCCGGAATCGCTCGGGTCTGGGTCTGATGATCCGGCTCGAAACGTGTTCCGACTGCCTGAAGGTCACCGTCGTGGATTCTGGCATTGGGTCCGCCAGCGGCGAACACGCCGGCGTGCCGGACCTGGCCGCGTATGTGCAGCGCGAGAATCCCGGCGGCCTGGGCACGTACATCATGGGGCGGTTCATGGACGAAGTCGTGTTCCGATTCCCTTCGCCGCATGGAACGGAAGTCACGCTCGTCAAGAAAGTGCAGGAGCAGGCTTCAAGCGAGCCGAAATAAGCCCTATAGGTCCTATAAGCGCTATAGGCCCTTTTCGCAGCCCAAGTCTCAAACAGGTTTTTTTTGCGCCCTATGCCTCTCAAAGAAAACGACACCGACGCGGCCCCCGCGCAAAGCGGAGTGGGCGGAGTCCTGCGCTCGCAGTTGGAGTTGATCAACCGGCTGCACACGGCCTTGCGCGCCACGCTGCGCGTCGAAGACCTGTATGAGATCGTGCTGGCCACCATCGTGTCCGAGGCCGGCCTGGGGTTCGATCGCGCTTACCTGTTCCTGTACGACGAGCGCGAAGACGTGTTTCGCGGCGCGGGGGCGATGGGCGCCGACTGCCTGGAGCGCCACCGCGAGATCCGCCGGGAGATCCGCCAGGAAAGCCGCTGGCTCTCGCAGAACACGTCGATCTTCACTCCCGAAGGCGAGATCAACGTCCAGGAAGACGCCGTGTCGCGCGGGTTCGAGGGCCTTTTGTCGCAGGCCTTCTGGATCGACGTGATCCAGAAGTATCCCCCGAGCAATCCGCTCGATCGCCTGGTGCGCAACGTCGAATCGAACTGCCGGACCTGCCCGGGCGACCAGCCGGGGTGCCTGTGCCGGATCGCCGAAGGCCGCCAGTCGATGTACATGCCGTTCGCGCTCGACGCGTATCCGCCGTTCCTGGACGGGGTCATCGGGCGGCCGGCCATCGGCGCCCCGCTGCGGACGAAGAAGGGGCTGCGCGGAATCCTGTTGGCGGATACGGCGTTCAGCGTCGTCGAGGAAATCCCCCGCGCGCAACGCAGCCTGTTCGAATGGTTCGTCACCCAAGTGGCCACCGCGTTGGAGCATTGCGAGCTCTATAGCGATCTGCAGGAAGCCTACAACGGCTTGAAGGAAATCGACACGATCAAGAGCAGTTTTCTGTCCACCATCAGCCACGAGCTGCGCACGCCGCTGACGTCGATCACCGGTTTCACCGACCTGCTGTTGAGCGGACGCGCCGGCGAGCCGTCGGATTCGCATCGCGAGTTCCTCGCCCGCGTGCACCACCACGCCATGCGCCTGACCGACATGGTCGACGACCTGCTGGAGATCGCCGAATCGACCTCCGGCGCCGAGCTCGCGCTCGACCTGGAGCCGGTCGATCCGCTGGAAGAGTTGATGCAGACCATTCCGCGGCTCGAACACCGCACCCGCGCCAAGGAGGTCATCATCGAGCCGCGGATCGCCGGCGCGGTTCCGCGCATCCTGGCCAACCGCGCCGCGCTGGGCCGCGTCCTGTTCCACCTGCTGGACAACGCGGTGAAGTTCACGCCGGCCAAGGGGCTGGTCGCCGTGGAGTTCGAGCCGGACGATGGCAAACTGCGCATTCACATCCAGGACACCGGCATCGGCATCTCCGAGGAGAACTTGAAGAAGATCTTCAGCGGCTTCTACCAGGTGGACAGCCGCCTGGCGCGCGACTACGAGGGGCTGGGCATCGGCCTGACCCTGACGAAAAAACTCCTCAACGCCATGGGCGGGGCCATTGACGTCCAGAGCCGGCTGGGCGAGGGCAGCCGCTTTTCCATTGAGTTTCGCGTGGCGCGCGCCGATGGGGAAAAACATGGGGCCTGATGCGTCGCCTTCTCCAGAGACCCCGGGATCCACGGGGTCCACAATGCCCACGGCGTCCACCCCGTCCACCCTGTCCATGGGGTCCGCGCATTCCACCGCCCGGCGGCTGCTCGACGAAGGCCGCGCCTGGGAGGCGTTCGAACTGCTGCGCGCCGAACCCCTGGACCCCCTGGGCAAAAACCTGCTGAACGACGCGTCGGCGCGCCTGGAGCAGGCCGGGCGCTACGACGAAGCCCTCGCCATCCTGAAGTTCATCAACGAGCGCGATTTCCTCCTCCAGGAGGACGCCGAACTGCGCCGCCGCGCCATGGAGGTCGATACGGCGCTGGCGCTGGCCGATTTGCAGTTCAAGAACGGACGCTACGCCGAAGCCGCCGGGCGGTACGTCGAGGCGCTGCGGAAGGGCGCCCCCGACGTGGAAGCCGTTTACGAGCGCCTGCGGTCGATCCAGAGCGCGGGCCAGCGGCTGGACCCGGACCGCCTGCTTGACCTCGCCGAGTTTTTCTACGCGCGCGGCCAGGCGAGAAGAGCGGCCCGCTGGTTGAATGATCTGTTGGACGGCGCGCCCGACTTCGACACGGCGGACCTTCGGCTGGCCGCTCTGCTCGAAGGCCTCGCCCATGCCCAAAGCGCCGATCCGGAAGAGCATCTGGAGGCCGGCGTGTTGTTCCTGCGCGCGGGCCGGCCCCAGGACGCGATCGCCCGGCTGGAGGAAGCGGCTTCCGCCCCGGAAACCGCCGAGGAAGCCAATCGGCGCCTGGCGCAGGCGCTCGTCCGCGCCGGACGCCACGGGCCGGCGGTCGAGGCGCTGTTGGCGGCCACGCTGGGCCCCAACGATCTGGCGATGCTCTACGAGGTCCAGGGGGCGATGGTGGAGGCCGGCGCCAAACGCGAAGCGCTCCAGGTCCTCAACGCCATCCGCACGATCGAACCCCATTACCGCGACGTGGAACAGCGCTTCGCCGAACTGGACGAAGCCGCCGCCGTCGCTTCGCGCGACGCCGATCCGAAGATGCGCGAGTTGATCGGCGATCAGGCCATCGGCCGCTGGCGCTACACCCGGCAGATCGGCAGCGGCGGCATGGGCGTGGTGCACGAGGTCTTCGACATCAAGAACAACCGCCCGGCGGCGATGAAGATCCTGCGCGAAAACCTGGCGCGCAACGTCAAGGCCCTGACCCGGTTCATCCGCGAGGCGCAATACGTCGATCAGCTCAACCACGCCAACATCGTGCGCATCTACGACTTCAACATCTCCAAGACCCCGGGCCAGAGCTTCATCGCCATGGAGTACATTTCCGGCCCGTCGCTGCGCAAGGTCCTGGAAGAGCGCTTCCAACGCGGCCTGGCGATCGACGACGATTACCTCGCGCTCGTCCTGCGCTACTGCGCCCAAACCTGCGACGCCCTGTCGGCCGTGCACAAGGTCGGCATCGTCCACCGCGACATCAAGCCCGACAACATCCTGGTGGACTCCATGGGGATGGCGAAATTGACCGACTTCGGCATCCTGCACACCGACGAGGGCGACGTCACCCCCGCCAACGCGCCCATCGGCACCCCGCGCTACATGGCCCCCGAACAGGTGCAGGGCCACCCCGTCGACGCGCGGACCGACATCTACGCCGTCGGCATTCTCATGTACGAAATGGCCACCGGCGCCCCGCCCTTCCTGTCGGGCGATGTCGCCTATCAGCAGGTCCACATCCAACCCACTCCGCCCACGGCGCTCAGCCCGCAGATCCGCTCGTCCTTTGAGCACGCCATTCTGACCTGTCTGGAAAAGGACCCCGACAAACGCTTCCAGAGCGCCGAAGCCCTGATGACGCGCCTGCGGCGCGAGAGGGCCGTCCTCGAAGGCGCCGCCACGCCGCCCTTCGAATCCAAAGGCGAATCCCAGCCCACCGCCTTCTCGCCTCCCTCCGACTCCGGCAAGGAAGCGGACATGGATGAATTTGACGAGTGAATCCGCCAATCCGTCCTCCCGCCTCGTCCAGGAAGGGAACGGGGCCTTGCGGGGCGCAGGCGGACTTGTTCACATCCTCCGCGTTGCTGAACACCTTGACCGCCAGCGCCACGGCCAGGACCACCGTGCCCAGCGGCACGAACGGCAGCCCCACCTTGATGTCGGCCATCAGGTCGAGATTCAGATTCATGAAGCCGCACAGGAGCGCCCCGAGCAGCGTCCCGTCGCGCAGGACCACGTAGAACAGCCACCACAGGGCGGCGCCGCTGACGGCTTCGTAGACCTTCTTCGGCGCGCCATAGTCGCCGCCCAGGCCGATGGCCACGTCGTCGCAAGGCGCGGGATTGGAAATATCTGTGCCTCGTGATCGGGGCCATTCTGTTCATGGGCGGACTTGGCCTGGCGCTGTTTCCGTTCCAGTAGGCCAGCCTCGCCGAGGCTGGCTTGGCCAAGGACGGCGTTTGATGTAACACGGATAGCCTTGCCTGTGGCCGGAATCTGGACATTTGGGAGACGCGCCGGGGTGGTTCCTTTTCATTAACCCCGCGATTCATCGCGGGGTTGGGCGCAAGAGAGACATCGTTCAACCGTTTCAACGGTTTCCCTGCTTTGGCGTGATCGCGGCAACGAGGGAAACCGTTGAAACGGTTCGATGTGAGGGGATAAGCCGCCGCTGACCCCGCGATGAATCGCGAGGCTAATGGAAAGGCGCCACGCATCACTACGAATCTGCTCGCGGACGAGAATGAAGAATGGCCAAAGAGCCGCCGGAGAAGATCTATCGCATAACCTGCTGGAGGTGCCGAAAACCCTTCCACCTCCGCGCCAAGGCCCCGGCATCCGACGCGGACCCCGTTCACAATACCGCCGTCCAATGCCCCTATTTCGACGAGACGGTGATGGTCCCCCTCCCCGGCGCGGGCGAGGATTCGTCCGCGCTCTTGTTGAACGTCAAGGGCCTGCCTCCCGAAAACGAGACCTAGCCGCGGCAAAACGCCGATTAGGGATCCGGGGGCGCGGAGCGGTGGACGCCCGCCGTCAGACATAGCCCCGCGGACGGCGCCGGAGCGGCTCCCCGCGTCTCGGCCGATCGGCCGCGGTGTCGAGATGCGCCCATCGTGAGATTTTTCTTGCGTGGGGGGCTGTCGAAGTCTCATAAACCCTTATTATCCCTGAAGCCGCTTTAGAATACGGCGGAAGCGGGGTCTCCAGGCAGCGTCAGGATCCGCGACAGCGGCGGTGAAAACCGACAGGGCTTTGGGACAGTCGCCGCCGGAAGGGCGTAGGACTTTTCCGCGACATCCAGGTCCACGAAGGAGGCTGGGGCGATGTCTCGCATTCGGATACGCGGGGAGTCTTGGCTCGCTATCGCCATCCTCCTGGCGGCGAGCGCGGCGACGGGCAGCCGCGCCGCGGCCTATACGCTGGGCGGCATAATCTATGGCGACGCCAATCCGCTGGCCGGCGCCACGGTCACTCTGATCGACAGCGGCTCCGGCGCGACGCTGGACGCGCGGACGACCGGCCCCACGGGCGCTTACGCCTTCACGGTCGCCAACGGCCTTTACAATCTGACCATCGACCCGCCGGCGAGCAGCGGCTACTTTGGTTCCGAAGTCAAGGGCATCGCGGTCAACGGCGCCGACGTGACTCAGGATGTCATACTTCTCCAACAGAACAACACGGTGAACGGCCGGGTCCTGATCGTCGACCCGGACACCAGCGAGACTCGGCCGCTTCCTTACGCCCACGTGTACGTGGGCCATGTTCCCTGGTCGTTTCTCCTCGACGTGGGAACCGACGACAACGGCTACTTCGAGGCGGCGCTGACGGCGGGGACCTACGAATTCCGCGTCTACAACGAATACTATCCCGGACAAGACCCCACGCTTCCCATGCCGGCCCTGTTTTGCGTGACCGCGGCCACGCTGGATGTCGGGGGCAGCATGACCCAGGATCTGCGGCTTCGGTTCTCGAAGGTCTTCGGCAAAACGCGAGGCGGCGGCTCTCCCGTGGCCGACGTGCAACTGAAACTCGATAACTATGATTCCACTTACGAGCAGTGGCACGGCGTCACCGACACCGCCCAGTCCGACGCCTCAGGCGATTACACGTTCTATGCGTGGCCGGGCTCGTACCAATTGACGGCCCTTCCGCCGGTCGGGTGCGGCTACGGCCTGACGCGCGTCGACGGCCTGAGCGTGACGGGGGACATGGCCTACGACATTGCGCTGGCCGCCGTGGCGCCCTACCGCGGAACCATTGGCGCCCTCGATCACGCGACCAGCGCGACGGCGCCGGTGGGCAACATCTGGGCGATCATCACGACCGACGCTGACCCGCCCGTGGAGTTGGCCAAGACACTCACCGACGCCGCCGGCGCGTTCGAGTTCGCCCTGTCGGCCGGGACCTATCGCGTGGAGGCCCACGCGGACTTCTTTGAGCCGCCGACCAACCCGTCCGTGCCGTGGCGATTCTGGCTCCCCATGAAGACGCTTTCCCTGGCGGGCGACACGACGGAGGATCTCGTCCTGCCGATCATCCGCGTGCATGGCCGGACGATGGGCGATGGGGTCCCCGTGGGCGGCGTCGCCCTGGAGGCCCTGTACTGGAAGAACTATCGCGACACGGTGGACGAGAGGACGACGTCGAATGGCGCGGGCGAGTTTACGCTCTGGCTGACGCCGACCAACCCGGGGGAGCTGGACATGACCATCACGCCCCCCGAATCGTCCGATTATCTGGAGGAGCGGACAACCGGCTATTCTTTTGCCACGCACACGGAGCGCGACATCCTTCTGACTCGCGGCGCCATCGTGCACGGGCGCCTGACTTATGACTTCACCGACCCCTCCGAGTCGTTTCCCGTGCCGGACGGCAGCGTCAAACTCACCGTGGAGCCGCCATCGCCCGGGCCGTTCTACCCCTTTTTCGCCGATACCGACGCCAGTGGGAACTATCGCAAAGCCCTGAAACCCGGCTACTATCGGGTCGGCATGATAGCCAGCGTCAACGACGTCATCCCGGGTCCCGATGGGCTGGGCCTGAGCGACCTGGGCCACCTCCAGCTCGTGGACGATCTATCCTACGATGTCCATGTGCCGGTGTGCCGCCTGGACGTCCGAACCGTGGATCGAAACGGCGTGCCCGTCTCCGGAATCCGAATCGATTTGGATTCGCCCGGGGGCAACGACTGGCAAATGGAGATCAACAAGCAGACGGATGGTCAGGGAACAGCGCGGCTTTACGCCTCGCCGGCGGCGCCGGTCCGGGAGACCATCACGCCGCCGGCGGCCAGCGGCTTTGTCCAGACTGTCCTGGAGCATTTGCCGATTTCCACCAATGTCCGCCAGAACATCACGATGGACCTGCGCGACGTCGCGCCGCCGAAGATCCTCTGCGGCCCCTACGTCAACGCCATCACCGACGCCAGCGCCCTCGTCGAATGGCGGACCGACGAATGGAGCACCAGCGTCGTGGAATACGGCGTGACGACGGGGCTCGGCCAGAGCGCGTCGGCGCCCGATCTCAGCGTGGGGCACGCCGTGCGCCTGACCGGCCTCGCGCCCGACACGCGCTATTACTGGCGCGTCCTTTCCGACGACGCGGCGCACAACGGGCCGACGGCCAGCGACATCCGCCAGTTCTACACCGAGCCGCTGCCCGACACCGCGCCGCCGGCGTTCACCGACTGGCCGATCGTCCACTCGATCACCGACTGCGCCGCCACGGTCGAATGGGCGACCGACGAGCCGGCGTGTGGCTGCGTGGATTATGGAGTGGCCGAGACGCTGGGCCTGACGGTCGACGTGCCC
>JAPLSS010000439.1 GCA_026398515.1 Candidatus Sumerlaeota bacterium
CAGCGGCGGCGCGGCCTGCAGGCACGAACTCCAGGTCTTTCCCGTCCGCTTGTCCGTCAGGCTCCATTGGCCAAGCGCCGTGTCGAATTCCAGCCGGACGGTTTCGTTCTCCAGGACATGCGTCTGGCCCCGCGGCATCTCGCTCGGCTGGAGCGGCGCGACTTCCACGTCGTCGAACATGAATTCCCCCGATCCGCCCTGCGGCAAGGCGATCATCAACGCGTGGCCGCCGGCCTGGAGCGAGTCGTCGATGGCTCGCCCCTGGGCCACGGTTTCCCCGGACACCGTATCGACGACCGAGCCGGAAAGAATCGGCCCGCTGCACGCGAACTCGACCCGATACCAGCGGTCGGGCTTGAGCGCCTGGCTGCCGATTTCGGCCAGTTCGGTGAACTGCTGGCCGCGATGCAGAATGATCACGGCCTGCTTGTCGCGGACGTTCAGATAGCAACTGCCTTCGGGTTCATTGATGCGCGAGGCGAACTTGACGTGGAAGTACTGCCCTTGGAAGTCGCGGAACAGGAACCGGGCGCTCAGCCGGCTGTCGCGCTCGTCCGTCGGCCCGAATCGCACGCTGGCGCCTGTTTTCCCCACGCGCGCGGACAGGACGTGGTTGCCTGGATGGCCCGGCTCTTCGACAACCTGCCACTCCGCGCCGGCCTTCCAGTCCTTCGGCATTCCATGCTCGAAGTCTTCGGCGAACATCGAGGCCGATGCCGCGATAAACAGGATGGCGGCGAGCGCCACGTGCTTGGCCAACATTGTCGCACCTCAGGGAATCTAGTGGAAACGTTCACCACGCGGACACGGAGGACGCGAAGAAGAAAAACTAAACGATCTCACGCTTTTCCTCTCCGTATCATCCGTAATGGCTCTGGTTGGCGGGTTCGGCGGCGGGCTACGTTCTCTCGCCTTGGGGCGGCAACTCGCGAATGAACGACCACGAGACTTCAGCCACCTCGCCCGTGTCGTAAGTCACCTTGAAGTGGCTGCCGAGTTCCTCATCCGTTTCCACGGACACTGGCACGGCCTTGGCCGATATGCGATTCGCCTTGCGGATGGTCGCATGCGGCTCGAGGAAACACAAACCGTCCTCAAACTCCACATCGAACGCGTCTTCCCATCCGAGGTAACGAGCGTGCCTGACGCGCGAGAAGACGCCTTTGCCGTATGGCTTCTTCAGTTGAATGCTGGGTCTCATACCCATCCCTCGTTCTGCAATTCCTCGACCAACTTCACTAGCTTCCGATCCGGCGTCCACCCTTCAAGTCCCGTGAGGCTGTCCATATCCAGGCGGCCCAGGAAGCGACCTTTCTGATCATAAACGTGCACGTGCCGCGGGACGTGATCGCCGACATACCATTCCACAATATAACCGTATCGCCGGACTCGGGGCATGCTTCTTCCCGCGGTAAACTCAAATGATCTTATGCGGCGTCCTGATTCCCGTCAAGGGCGCCCAAACACAGGACGTGGAATTTGCGGACGCTTGGAAAATGGGGACAGTCGCCTGTTTCGCGGGCGGAGAATGCGGCAAGTGACTCAAGTCTGTGCCCCGCGAAATAGGCGACTGTCCCCATTTTCCACCACCACCATCGTATGGCCGCCCAACTCGGTGACGCGCACGTGGACGTAGCCATCGCGCCAGTCGAACGGCAGGTCACGCTCCTCCGGCGCCGCGAACACCCGCCGCGGCTTGCGCTCGCAGCGGATCGCCAGCGGCATGTCGACCAGCGGGAACCAGTTTTCGATCAGGTCGAGTTTGTCCGTGCGACGGCAGGGATATGCGCTCAGGAGGTGCACGATGGTCCGCGCCCCTTTGCGCACAACGCTCGCCTCCAGGTGCGCCGGCCCCTGGTCGCGCAAGAGCGGCTGGGGCAGAAGGCGGTCGAGGCATGCGCCGACCAACCGCCGGTACGGAACCGAAGCATGTTTGGCGAAGGCCTCGAAGATAGGATTCGCAAAGGTGATGACGCGCCCATTCTGAACCACCGCGGCGTAGCGCGAGAGTCTGTCGGGCGGCGTCTGGCGGTGCGAGCAGAACCGGTCGTACGTCCGCTCGAAATACGGCTCGACCACGCGGCACAGCGCCTTGGCGCCCTTCGCCGGAGTCATGCGGAACCCGCGCTCGTACATGACGTGATCGAGCGCCGTCAGGTCTTTGCCCAGGGAAGCGTCCGAGTGCAAATAGGTGACAGTGAAGGGCGACTCGCCGTGCGTCTCAATGCCGAGCTCTTTCATCGCCGGCTTGCCGTTCGCGTCCAACGCCGCTGGCCCCGCCACGAGCAGCGCGCCGCCCTTTTTCACGTAGGCGCTCAATCGCTTCGCCAGCGCCGGGTCGATCTTCGTCATTTCCGGCACGACCACGAGCGGGTATCCGGAAAAATCGCTCGTCGGCGACAGCAGGTCGAACATGTGGCGCGTCTCCTGCAAGGCGCGCACGAGGCCCAAGCCGCTTGGCCCGGGCCGGTCGCCCCTGGAGGTGTCGACCAACACCGCGGCCTCGCTGGCGATCTTGCCGCTCTTCACGTACGGCTCGCAGCGTTCGATGTAGCCGTACACCCGGCCGATCAAATCGTAGGCCGCCTTGTCGAGCGCGCCGCGCGGATGCAACTGGTCGCCGACGCCGCAGGAAATGCCCTGGCTCAGCGCGACGCAGCATTCGTACTTCAGGGCGGCTTCGGGCTTCAGCCCCCCAAAATCGCCCCAGGACGTGTGGAACCGCCCCGTGTGCGTCAACGTCGGCATGTTCAGCGTGCGCACGAACCGCGCGACGTAGGGGAAGTAGGAGTAGCCCCAGCCGCCCGTCGGCAGCGACTCGATCTCGACGTGGCCGGCGAACTTCTTCTCCTCGCCCAAGCTCAGTCTCGGGCGTCCGTTGAACCAGACGCTGAAGCCGCTCCCGCCTTTGGCCTGATCGATCATCTTCTTGTAGCGCGCCATGTATTGATGGGAGACTTCGTGGGCGTACTTCGCGCGGTCCTCGGCGCTGGTCGGATCATAGCCCTTGGTCCGCATTCCGCGTTGCGCCCAGACGGAGATGCTCGGCTGGTCCCAGCACATGTCCATGAACACGGCGTCGACCGGCTCGTATTTCCGCAACACTTCGTCCAACTGCTCGGCCAGGAAATCCTGGTACGGGCTCGACATGTCGAGAATCTGCCAGCCCGCCTCGAACGGGCCGGCGCGCTTGACCTGCCGGCCGTCGGGCGCCAGGGCGACCCAGTCGGGATGCGTGTTGGCGGCGTATTCGTCGCACTGCACGCTGAGATAGACAGGGGCGAGGATGCCGCGGCGGCGCAGGGCTTCGATCTGTTCGCCCATCAGATCCAGATCGCGCGCCAGGCCGGGATGCCGCTCGGGGCGGTCGGTGTCGTAGTACAGATGCCCGTGGTGGCACTTGGCGAAGACGGCGACCTGGTCGACGTGGGCGTCGGCGAAGGTCTGGGCGAAGGCGTCGGGATCGAAGTCGGCGCCGACGTCGGGAATGGCGATGCTGGTGTGGAAATCGAGGTGGATCGTGCGCTTGGCGAACGAACTCTTGGGCATGGCATCTCTCCGTTTCATTTGGGAGCGAACCGCCGCCGGCGATTCGGCCTCTGGGTGGTGAAGGCGATCTTGTATCGTGTTTGGGAGGGACAATCAAGTGCGTGCGGCGGGACGATCGGGACCGCGGGCGCATCCTGTACTGTAGAACCGCGCAGGGATTCAGAAATGCGTAATGTTGATTTCCGCCCCGAAGGGGCGGAGAAAACCCTGGCCAGCAAATCGTCCTGCCCCCCAATCGTCCTGCTTTCGTCTTCTGTAGTCTTGTCTTTTACGATTCCGCCCACCATGATTCTGCCATTCTTCGTTGATTCGGAGACTCGCCCCCATGACCCCGCCGCCCATCGTCGTCGATCTCGTCGAACGCTTCGAACGCAACGCCGAGGCCTACCGCTCCGGCGCCTACAACGAAATGCAGGTCCGCCGCGAATTCATCGACCCCTTCTTCAAGGCGCTGGGCTGGGACATCGACAACGAGCAGGGCTACGCCGAAGCCTACAAGGACGTCGTCCACGAAGACGCCATCAAAGTCGCCGGCACCGCCAATGCCCCCGACTACTCCTTCCGCATCGGCGGCGCGCGCAAGTTCTTCGTCGAAGCCAAGAAGCCCTCGGTCAACATCCGCGAGGACATCAGCCCGGCCTACCAACTGCGCCGCTACGCCTGGTCGGCCAAACTCCCGCTGAGCATCCTGACCGACTTCGAAGAGTTCGCGGTCTACGACTGCCGCGTCCGCCCGGCCCCCGCGGACAAGGCCGCCACCGCCCGCGTTTTCTGGTTCAAATATACCGACTACCCGAGGAAATGGGACACGATCGCCGGGATCTTCTCCCCCGACGCCATTCGCAAGGGTTCCTTCGACAAGTTCGCCGAATCGACCGCCCGCAAGCGCGGCACGCAGGAAGTCGACGCCGCTTTTCTCGCCGAAATCGAATCGTGGCGGACGGCCCTGGCGCAGAACATCGCCCTGCGCAACGCCGGCCTCTCGCACCGCGACATCAACTTTGCCGTCCAGGCCACCATCGACCGCATCATCTTCCTGCGCATCTGCGAGGACCGCGGGATCGAGGACTACGGGCGCCTACGCGCGTTGCGCAATGGCGGGGGCGTCTATGCGCGCCTCCTCGAATTCTTCGATCAGGCCGACCAGCGCTACAATTCCGGCCTATTCCATTTCCACGCGGAAAAGGGTCGCGGCGAACCCGACACCCTCACGCCGCGCCTGGCGATCGACGACAAGGCGCTCAAGGAGATCCTCGGCCGGCTCTACTATCCCGACAGCCCGTACGAATTCTCCGTCCTCGGCGGCGACATCCTCGGACAGGTCTATGAGCAGTTCCTCGGCAAGGTGATCCGGCTGACGGCGGGCCATCGGGCGGTGGTCGAAGAGAAGCCCGAGGTGAGGAAGGCCGGCGGCGTCTACTACACGCCGACCTACATCGTCGATTACATCGTCAAGAACACCGTCGGGCGGTTGCTGGAGTCGTTCTCCGCGTTCTCCGCGCCTCTGCGTGAGAAAAGCGGTTCTCCCGCGGAGACGCGGAGCCCGCGGAGGAAGCCGCTGTCGCTCAAACTCCGCGTCCTCGATCCCGCGTGCGGCTCCGGCTCGTTCCTGTTGGGCGCGTTTGAATGCCTCCTCCAATGGCACTTGGAGCAATACACGAAGGACGATCCCCGGAAGTGGGCGACGGGGCGCAATCCCGCGCTCTTTCAAAACCAGCGCGGGGAATGGCGCCTGACCACCGCCGAACGCAAGCGCATCCTGCTCAACAACATCTACGGCGTGGACATCGACCCGCAGGCCGTCGAGGTGACCAAACTCTCGCTTCTCCTCAAGGTCCTCGAGGGCGAATCGTCTGAGACGCTCAATCGCCAATTGACCCTCTGGCACGAACGCGCCCTGCCCGACCTGGACTCGAACATCAAGTGCGGCAACTCCCTCATCGGCCCGGATTTCTACCAGTCCCAGCAGGTCGACATGTTCGATGAGGAGCAGGCCTATCGCATCAACGCCTTCGATTGGGAGAAGGAATTCTCGGAAATCCTGAAGAACGGCGGCTTCGACGCCGTCATCGGCAATCCGCCGTATGTGCGACAAGAATCGCTGAGGTTTTTCAAAGAGTACCTCCAACAGCATTACCAATCTTTCGCTGGCACCGCTGATCTGTATGTCTATTTCATGGAGCGAGGCGTGGGGCTTCTCCGGCCTGGAGGACGCTTTGGGATAATCGTCTCCAGCAGTTTTCTTCGAGCCTCCTACGCCGAAGCCTTGCGCCGTACTCTCCTCGAACACTCTGGCGTAGAACGCATAGTCGATTTTGGCGGCCTGCCCGTCTTCGCCCATGCCAAGGATACCTATGTCTGTATACCGACTCTAAGTCGCACATCGCAACCTGACCGCATAGAGATCAGTATTGTGCGTTCACTTGAGAGCCAGATTGTGACTCAACAAATAGAGACCACGGCTCACACTATACCCGCAACACGCCTCAGTCCGTCCTCCTGGTCTCTTAAGACTGATGCCGAAGCCAATCTGTTCATGAAGGTAAGGAAAATCGGTCAGCCTCTCGGAGAATACATAGGGGCAAAGATGTTCTATGGGATAAAGACCGGTTTGAACGAGGCGTTTGTTCTTCCACGCGATGTACAGGAGACCATTGCCACCAACTCCCCGATAAGCGCGGCTCTAATGAAGCCGTTCCTTGGGGGCGAGGACATTCGGCGCTATCACGCTAACGACCGCAAAGAGTTCCTCATCGTCATACCAGCCGGCTGGACCCAAGAGCAAATGGGCGGCTCTCGCCTGGGGCGTGGTACGCCGCCGGAGAGAGAGGCCTGGAAGTGGCTCTCTGATCTACATCCTGGGATTGCTTCGCACCTTGCCGGGTTCGAGGCTTCGTGTCGCAAACGACAGGACCAGGGGCAGTTCTGGTGGGAACTGCGGCCTTGCGACTATTATGAGTACTTCGAGTCCCCAAAGATCATATTCCCCGATATATGCAAGGGACCCCGCTTTTATTTGGACGCTACCGGTATCTACCTCGCCAACACGGCGTATTGCCTGGGAACAGATGATCGCTATCTGCTAGGCATCCTCAATAGCCGCCTGTTCTGGTTCAGTATTTCCAACATCAGCATTCCGTTTGGCGTCCGTGCTGGCGAATTCCGATACCGACTCATCTACCAGTATATGGAGAAAGTCCCCATCCGCCCCATCGACTTCTCCAACCCGTCTGACAAGGCGCGGCATGACGAAATAGTCGCGCTGGTCGAGCGGATGCTGATGCTGCACAAACAGTTGCAGGCAGCGCGGACCGGGCACGACCAGACCCTCCTTCAGCGCCAGATCGACGCCACCAGCGCCCAGATCGACCGCCTCGTCTACGACCTCTACGGCCTCACCCCCGAAGAGATCGCCATTGTGGAGGGAGGAAGAGGATGAACTGAAGCCGGCTTCCCATAAAGTACCCTTGGGACGCCGAACTCCCGTTCCAGCGCGGTCTCCGCCCTTTCCTCGACAAGGTCAATTCTGTCCTTGCACCGACTTCTCAGAAGCCCCGCGTATGACGCTCTGTTCGTCGTGAAACCAGGGTCTATGATCTTCAGCCTGGTGCTGGGTTCCGCGTTCAGCCATTGGGAGATGTATTCGTTCACGTGGACATCGCGGAAAGAATACCCGACTATTGTAAGGTGTTTTGCCCGTCTCAATTCCCTGCGAAACGCAAACAGGAGGTCAAGAAATGGCCCCTCCACCCTGAGTTTGTTGACCTGGCCGAATACAAGGCAAGGCTCGAAACCAGGTTTCTTCATCTCTTCTGTCTCGATCTTCTCTACGCGGCTTTGCGGCAACGGCCCGTCCTTCTTAACCCATCTTGGAACCAAGCGCCAATCAATGGAGCCGTGCAATTTGAGCAAATGAAGCCCTGGCCCCTCGGTTGGAAACTCACCAGTTTCCGACCAAGCCTCGAATCCTGTATCGCACCTAACTCCACACGCCTCTGCCAGGATTTCGATAGTAGTGTCGTAATTCAGGGTAGCGATGGTCAGCCCGCTTTGAGCGCCCCCACACTGCTCGAGAGGATTCAGTAAGGGACACAGATACTGAACCTTTGTCCCTGAGTCCACGTTTAGCAATTCGACCAGATGGTGTATGATCCAATCCGAAAACAGCCTGAGCAGTGCGCCTTGCCCGGGCTTGGTTATCTCCTTTACTGCCTCGATGAACTCCTCCTTGAACTCCTCCGCGTCTCGCAGGCCTCCATCGCCCAGGATATTCTCGGAAACCTTTTCAAAGACGCCTCGCAGATAGCCTTTGATCTCTTTCCCGACGCTGTTCCGCCCAGAAACACGCGCGTCGAGGCGTTGAGTTCTTGAGGCATTCAGTAGGTCGTCCAAAACTCGATCGATCTCTCCGAATCCACTTCTTTCGATGGCCTTCCTCATCTCCCCTAAAATGTGTCGGAATGCGCTTTGGTGAATGTTGAAGTAGAGTCCATCGGATATTGAGTAGATGGGCTGGTCAAGACGCTCTATTCTGCTATCCCAAGAGCCAACGAACGGAGCTGCATCACACGTAGCCCGGTTGGCGAGAAGCATGACGGCGGAGAAGAACTCCTCAATATCGATTGGAGTGGGGGGGTCTTCATTCCGCAGCGCCTTCTGGGAATACAGGACCGCATTGACATAGTTGAACAGATCTCGAAAATACTCACTTTTTTTGTAACGCTCACGTATGACCCGCATCATGTTATTTGAGTCGGGGATCCCCGCCGGAACCGAGGCTCCTGCACCCAACAATATCATCTCGGGAGTTGAAGCCATTCCCTTGTCTCCTGTGAGTTGAATTCACCAGCAACCGCTGTAGGCGGCGTTTAGAACCACATCGGCGGCGCGACTCAGCATTCCAAATCCACTATTGGTTTGTAGCATCGGCCGCCGGATAGTTCAACCCCAATTGTCGTCAAATTTTCGCGCATCTGGTACCCGACAAGGCGCGGCATGACGAAATGGCCGCGCTGGTCGAGCGGATGTTGGCGCTGCACAAGCAACTGCAGGCGGCGCGGACTGGGCACGACCAGACCCTCCTCCAGCGCCAGATCGACGCCACCGACGCCCAGATCGACCCCCTCGGCGGGTTTGGCAGGTTCGACGGGTTCGACAGGCTCACCACAGGCAGGCTCACCACAGGCAGGCTCACCGCAGGCAGGCTCGGGGCAGGCCGCCTCGTCTACGACCTCTACGGCCTGACCGCCGAAGAGATCGCCATTGTGGAAGGGAGCAGTTGAACCGCTTCGAGCCTTGGGCCACTTGTTGACGCATTGCCTCAGGCGGGGATTAGGACCTCAGCTGCGGCGCGGCTCGGCATCGCATCCCAGGTTCTGCCGTCCAGCAGGCGCCCCGCCTTCTTCTTGTTCGTTCCGCCCCACTGTTTGAAGAAGAAGGGCACGTCTTGAGCCAGGCATTGCTGTTGGACATCGACAACCCATTCGCGCAGCATCGGGCGGGCGCCGGGGCCGGATTCGCCGCCGACGATGACCCAGTGGATTCCGTCCAGATCCAGAGGCCCCATGGGGCCCAGAAGAGGCTCGATGGAAAGAAAACGGATCGCGGCCGGAACCAGTCTCAAGTGATCAACTCGGCGTTTCCATGTCGCCGTTTCGACGCTGACCCCCATCCACACATTGTTCGGCCACGGAAGCGACGGCCCAAGAGCGGCCAGCCGTTTCGCCCGTTTGGTGAGAACCTGAAACTGGTGCCACGACGCCTGCTCCATGACGGCAAATACTTGGAGGATGTAATCGTCGGGAACCTCTTCGTGGAAAAGATCACTCATGGAATTGACGAAGATGGTCTGAGGCTTGCCCCACCGCAAGGGAAGGTCAAGCGCATGGGGGTGAAGCGAAAGACGAAAGCCCTCGCGGTAGTTGGCCTGCCCCATAGCTTGAAGGCGCTTGGCCATGCGCTCGGCATAGCAGTGCCGACATCCCGGGCTGACTTTGGAACACCCGGTGACTGGGTTCCAAGTGGACGTGGTCCACTCGATGGAAGAATTGAAAGCCATCAGAATCCTCGCGAGCGATATTTGTCGAAAATCTCCGCGACAATTTTCGCGGCCACCGGTTTGTGTGCGGCGAAGAAGAGATAATAGACAATCGCATTCCGAGAGTTGCGCATCGGCACCGGCGGAGGAACGTGTTCGAACTTGGCGACTTTTCGGAGGCGTTGACGAAAGGCCTCAGCGACGGTTTCGTTGTCCGTCTTTTTCTCGATCTCGCCGAACATGTCCTCGTCGACCCGATAAGCCGCCTGCCGCCAAGACTCATCACCCCAGAAACGGTTCATCCTCTCGATGTCATCCGGTGAAACCCCTTGGGGATTATGCCAGAAAACGTTCCGGTTCATATCGTAAACAGGGAAGTTCAGGAAGATCTCAACTGTGCCCATGGCGCCGGCTTTCTCGATCACCGCCCAATCCAGGTGCAGCGCGTATGGATCCAGAATGCATAGCGCCCGACGGTAACGTTCATAGGCCACAGATGGGAGAATCCTGTCCAGAAGAAGCGGATTGCAGTCTTCGTCGTATAGAAACACATCGCCGCGGGTTCCGACCGCATTTCGCAGCGCTTCCACCTTAGCTCGATCCAGATCTATGAAATGATACTCCCGAAAGGGCGGATTCACCTCTAGAGCATTCAGCGGACTCCCCGTGATCGTCTTGCCCGTTGTCTTCGAGACGTGGACGCCCGCACCCGCGAATGCGTCGATGTAAACGTGCTGCAACTTCTGCTTGGAGAGGATGGTCGAGTAGGCAGACGCATACTTCTTGATGATCTCGAGCTTAATCTCGGACCAGTTTCCGACTTCGTCGATCCTGAGGCGACCGTGGCGATCCATGATCTGACCTTTGCGCGAGGGAGTGAAGCATCGATCCTGAATCCACTGTTGGTTTGTAGCATCCGCCGCCGGATAGTTCAACCCCCAATTTTCGATAAATCTTCGTAAGGCACGTTGGCCGACAAGGCGCGGCATGACGAAATGGTCGCGCTGGTCGAGCGGATGCTGGCGCTGGAACGCGAAAGGACATACCCGCGCCGTTCCATCGCGCTCCCCAGCACGCTTCACAGCAAATCGCGCAATCTCTGAGGGTCCAATTCCGCTTTCCGAAGAATTCCCT
>JAPLSS010000686.1 GCA_026398515.1 Candidatus Sumerlaeota bacterium
GAAGCCGCGCACAACGCGCTTCGGCAAAATGATCGCGCCTGGGTTCTGGCGCAGCAAACGCTGGCTTGCCTCCTCCGTTTGCGCGACCAGAACGCCGGCCGATTCGACTTCGGGGTCCTGACACCGATTCGCGCGGAGAACGGCGCCGAGTTGGAGGAACTAAACACATTTCTCCGGGGACGATTCCGCTGCCGTCAGCGTTTTGACCTCGCGTCTGGCGCCGGCGCGCTGGCGGCAGAAGAGATCGGGCGCGCGTTGCGGCGCATTCACCGGCGCTCGGGTCTTTCGGATCATCTCGACTACGTGGCGTTGCGGCGCGCGCTGCGCCCGCGCCGCGCGGACGTGGCGCGTTCCGACGATCCGGCCGCGGGCCGCAGCTTAGCGTTCGTGTTCAACGACGGCTCGCTCTCTTTCTGCCTCTGTGTCCAGCCGTTCGCGAATCTGCGCGACTTCTCCATGGACTTCACGCGCGCCTGGACTTCGCCCCAGGCCGAGGCCGCGCGCCGCGAATCGCACGCCCACGCCTGCGCCGATCCCTTCTGCCTCGCCAAGGCCGTCGCACACACGTTCGCGGGGCTGCTGGCCATGTTGAGAGAACTGTGGTAGCGGCGTAGGCTTTCCAGCCTGCGCAGCTGCGAAACCGCCGCCTCACAACGCACCGGCTGGAACGGGGCGCATCTTGACACTGCTACCGTTGCGTCGATCGATATGGCGGCCGACCGTCGCGTTGGCGCGGCATGGGGACTGTAGCCGATTTCGCGGACGGATGAGCTGGGTAGGGGCGGCGGCGCATGATCCCGCGAAATCCGTGACAGTCCCCATGGGCGCGGCGACCTCGCCGTAGCAGTATCAAGATGCGCCCGGCGGGCGGCGGCGCCGCCGAAGTGGCGCGGGCTGTCCCGCCTGTGCCTTGTTCCGTCGGCAGTTCGGGCCCGCGCAGGCGGGAAAGCCTACGCCGCATCAGGCGGCGTCTCCGTGTCCACGCGCTTCTGCGCGCGGGCGGCGGCGCGGCGGCGGGCCGCCAGGCGGCGCACCAACTCGTCGACGATCACCCCGGCCAGGATCACCAGCCCGATGATGGCGAACTCCAACTGCGTCGGGATGCCCAGGATGTTGATCGCGTTGTAGAGGACGCGCATGAGCGCCGTGCCGATGATCACCCCGAGAATCGACCCCTCGCCCCCGCGCAGCGAACAGCCGCCCAGCACCGCCGCGGCGATCGCATACAGCTCATAAAAGTTGCCGAACCCGGACGGCTGCACGGAATTCACGTCGATCGAAAACAGAATGCCCGCCAGGCCCGCCAGCGTCGCGCAGATCATGTAGGCCACAATGATCATGCGGTCGGTCGGGATGCCGCTGAACCGGGCGGCCTGTTCGTTGCGCCCCAGGGCCAGCAGGTAGCGGCCCCAGATCGTGCGATTCAGGAAGAACGCGGCGAGAATCCCAACGACCAGGAGCACAAGGAACACCATCGGGACGTCGAACGCGAAGGTCCGGCCGGTCAGCCAGAACAACACGTTGTCCTTGGTCAAGTGCTTCAGCGCGAGATGGCCCGAACCGAATCCCTGGGTGGCGTCGCCGGTGAAGTAGCGGGCCGCGCCGCGGTAGACCAGCAGGCCGCACAGCGTCACGACGAACGGCTGCATCTTGAGTTTGGTGACGAGCAGGCCGTGAACCCATCCGATGAGAACCGCCAGCGCCATCCCGGCCGCCAAGGCCGGCGGCGTCGGCCAGTTGTGATGCGTCAGGAGCCACGGCACGAGGCAGCCGATCAGCCCGACGACCGAGCCGATCGACAGGTCGATCCCCCCGGTGATGATCACGAACGCCGCGCCGATGGCGATGATGCCGAACAGGCTCGACCAGCGGATCGTGTTCTGGATGTTGTAAGCGCTCAGGAACGCGGGATTGATGATCGCCGTCGCCGCGCACACGAATGCCAGCAGCGAGAAGATGCCGAGGTTTTTCTTCATGAGACCGAATCCGCGAAGTGGCACAGGCAGTCTTGCCTGTGCGGTTTGCCTATGCCGCCTGTCAAGCCAATGCTTTCCTGGGAGCGCCGGCGTCCTCGCCAGCTTCTTTCTTGGCTTCTTCCGCGGTCAGAAGGGAGCCGGCGAGGACGCCGGCGCTCCCAGGAAAGGCATGGGCCGTCTTCACGCTGCTATTCGCCCGGTGGCCAGGCGCATGACCGCCTCCTCGCTCAGTTCGTCGCGCGCCAGTTCGCCGGCGAGCCGGCCTTCGTGCATCACCAGCGCCCGGTCCGACATGCCGATCACTTCCTCCAGTTCGCTGGAGACAAACAGGATCGCCACGCCCTGGCGCGCCAGTTCGTCCATCAACAGGTAGATCTCCCGCTTCGCGCCGACGTCGATGCCGCGCGTCGGCTCGTCCAGCAGGAGCGCGCGCGGCTTAAGCGCCAGCCATTTGCCCAGCGCCACCTTCTGCTGGTTGCCGCCCGACAAATTTTGAACCGTCTGCTGGTCGCTCGGGGTCTTGATGGAAAGCCGTTCGATCATCTCGCGGCTGATGCGGCGCTCCGCCGCGCGATCCAGCAGCCCCAGCCGTTGGTGGCGCCAGAGGGCGGCCAGGCTCAGGTTCTCGCGCACGGCCATCTCCAGGATCAGCCCCTGCGCCTTGCGGTCTTCGGGCACGAGCCCCATCCCGGCGCGGATGGCGTCCAACGCGCTGCGCAAACGCACGGCGCGCCCGCCGACGCGCACGGCGCCGCCGACGGGCGGCTCGGTTCGCCCGGCGGCCGCGGCTCGTGCGGGAAAATCTGCGACACCTCGCGCCCGACCATCAGGCCCACCATCGAGTCGTGGCCGATCTCTTCGCGCGCCAGTTCGCCGGCGTTGCGCCCGTCGCGCAACACGACGACGCGATCGGCCAACTCCTTCACTTCGCCGAGCCGATGGGAAATGTAGATGACCGTGACGCCGCGGCGCTTCAGGTCGCGCACGACCTCGAACAGCCGCTCGGTTTCGGGCTGCGAGAGGCTCGACGTCGGCTCGTCCATAATGAGGATGCGCGCCTCGGACGAAAGGGCCTTGGCGATTTCGACCAACTGCTGATGGCCGATCGGCAGGTCGCGCACGGGGCGGCGCGGATCGATCGCGAAGCCGGCGTGGCGCAGGATCGTCTGCGCGCCTTGGTACAGCCGCTTGCGGTCGATGACGCCCCACCGGCGCGGCTCGCGGCCCAGGTAAAGGTTGGCCGCCACGTCGAGATTGTCGGCGAGGTTCAGTTCCTGGTGAATCAGCGCGATGCCCAGTTGCTGCGCCGCGCGCACGGAGCCGATGGCGACGACGCGCCCGTCGAGCCGGATCTCTCCCCCCTCCGGCGCGAGCACCCCGGCGAGGATCTTCATCAGCGTGCTCTTGCC
>JAPLSS010000761.1 GCA_026398515.1 Candidatus Sumerlaeota bacterium
AGCCGAGCGGCACCTTCTTCACGCACAGCCGCACGCCGACGAACACCAGGAATAGAATCGCCACAAGGGAGCCAAGCGAAAAGAGCCGTTTCATTGAAGTGGCCCTCCTCTCCCCGGAGTCTGCGGCGCCCGCGGCGTTTTGCGAGGAGCGCCCGGGGGCGAAGGAGGCGCCGCGGGAGTCGGCGTGGGCGGCGAAGGCGCAGGCGAAGACACGGAGAACTGATTCGCGGCCGCCGGGGCAGGGGCGGGAGGGGCCGCCATGCGCGGCGCGGGCGTCCCCATGGCGGCCAGCGCGGCCTTGGATGGCGGCTTCGGAGTCGCCGTGGGCGATTCCACCGCGACGCGCTCCACCGTCTCGGAAATATTGTAGGGCCGGCCGTTGATTGTGCGGCCGAGGTACTTCCCCGCCAGCGCCTCGCGCACCAGCGCCATGCCGCCGCGCTCGTAGGCCTCGGCCAGTTTGCGAATGCCCTCGGCCTTCGACAGCCCCTCGGCCTCGACCGCTTTGGCCTCGGCCAGCGCCACCGTGTAGACCTGGTCGCCTTCGATGCGCAGCTTGGCCGCCTCGCCGTCGGCGCGCTGCTTGACCTGCTGCGCCATGCCCTCGGCTTCGATGATGCGGCGGCGCTGAATGCCCTTCTCGGCTTGAATGGCCGTATTCTTCTCGCGCGTGGCCTGCGCGATTTCCTGTTGCTGCTGCTGGCGCGCGGCTTCGATGGCCGAGGCTTGGTTGCGGAAGACCTGGTCGGCGTCCATGCGTTCCTTGATCAGCGCTTCGTATTCCTCGTTCAACTGCGGACGGCGGATGCTGACCGAGTCGACCATCAACCCGAACGGCGCCAACTCCTCGTTCATGCGATGAAGGACGTCGACGGCCTTGGCCTGGCGCTGGGCGGCGTCGGTGATCTCCGAGACGAGCGAGTAGCCGAGGATCTCGCGGACGTCGGACCGCGCCAGAGCGAGCATCATCTGGCCGACCTGCTGCAACTGTTGATCGTCGCCGAAGGCGTGGGCCAACGCGCGCAGCCCGTCGTCGCTGCGGATGACGTGATACTTGATCTCCACGTCGACGTCGACGTTCGAGCCGTCGCGCGTCTTGACGCGAATGGTGTCGGCCCCCGGAGCGCCCCGCCGCGCCGCGTATTCGCCGGCCATCCCCAGAATCCTGTCTTCCGTGTCGTACTTATAGACGTCGGTCATGTGGAAGGGCAGGTGGAGGATGTAGCCGACGTTGGTGACGACGGTTTCGCTCCCCAGGACATTGTTGATCACCACGGCGGCCTCGCCCGGCTCCACGCGGTCGATCCCCGTGTAGGCGAATCCCACGAGGATGAGCCCCACGAAGGCCAAGAGGATCAGCGAAAGCAGCCTCCGGGAGCGGGGCCGCGGACGCCCCGGCCCTCCGATCTCTTCAATGCGGGCCATGGGTCAGCCTCCTGAAGCGAGCCAATATCGGCGAATTGCAGGCAGAGAAACGATTGCGGAACCACCGCGGCTCCATTTGCGGCGACCGCGCGAAAAAAGCCAAGGGAAAAGTGGAGAAGCGTCAAGCGCGCGCCAACGAGCGAAGACAAGATTCATTGCGGCGGCGCGAAGTCGCAAAGAGAAACATTCACATCGGACGCTTTGCGGCGCATCGCGCCGTTGTTCCGAGACCCCAGGCGATCCGGAGGCAATCCGGGCGTCCTCTCGCCCTGGCGCCCTGGCGGCGCAACCCAACGGATTATTTGCCCGTGAAAAGAGACGTGTCGTAGTATCTGCCGCGCAAGCCGTCGCCGCTGGGCGGGGGCGTGCCGGAACTCGTCGGCGGGCTGGGGGGCGCGGGCGCCTTCGGCGCGCCCGGCGCCGCCGGGGCGGGGACGGCGCGGATGGACGAACTGACGCCGATTTTGATCTTGCCCGCGCCGGCCGCTTCCGCCGTCTTTCGGATTTCTTCCAACCGGGCTTTCATCGCCGGGTCGGGGTCCATCTCCATGAGCCGTTCGATTCGGATCAGCAGTTGACCGTCGTATTTCTTCAAATGATCCGCGCTCTGGATCTCATCGAACAGGCGCTGTCGGTCGGCGGCGACGCTCATCTTGCGCTTCTCGTCCAGAGTCGCCTTCTGTTCTTTGAGGACTGTGATTTCCCTGTTTTGCGGGTCGGTCTTCTCTAATTGCTGAATGTAACCCGCGAAGACGTTGGCTGGAACCTTTAACTCCGACCACGCTTTCAGCGAAGTGCGCGCGGCCAACATAAGCGCTTCGACGTTGGCGGGGTCCAACTCCAGCGCGTGGGCGAGCGCCTCCAGCGCTTCCACCTCGGAGGCGCGGTCGAGGAAATTGCGGGCCTGCTTGATCAGATCCTTCGCCTGCGCCTGCGCCGCCGCCGGGTCCACGGGTTTGCGCTCTTCGGGCGACAGGGCGTCGATCTTCGCCAGCGCCTGCTTGGCCCGGTCGTTCTTGGGATCGAGGTCGAGCGCCTGCCGATAGGCCGCGCGGGCGCCCGCCACGTCGCCGGCGGCGGCCTTCTCGTCGCCCTGCCGAACGAAGTCGGGCGTCGAATCCGAGCGAATCTCCGCCACCTGCTCGCGGTCGATCCACATGTCGACGCTGTCGGTCTTGACCTGAATCTTCTTGTCCCCGGGAATGTCGCGCACCACGCCCCGGATCTGCTTCCCGTTCTTGAGGATCAACGTATCGGCGCGCGACAGAGACGCGGCCGCCACGGCCGCCGCCATCGCAATGGCCCACGTGCGCCCACGCATCGAATCATCGCCTCCCCGTCCAAGGTTTCACGAATCTCGATTGCTCGCGCAACGTCCAACGAGAGACTATAGCCGCAGTCGCCTCATGCGATCAATGGGAAACGCGACATGCGCCCCGGCGCGCGGGGCGCCTCGGAGCCGAGATGGACATGGGAAGCGCGAGAAATATGAAATCATGATTCCCGGAATCGCCCGCGCTGCGATTCTTCCTCGCGCGGAATAGGGATTGAAAAACGGGCGCCGTCAGGCTATCCGTGTCGAGATAGGGCCGCAGATCGGGAATGGGCCAATCGGGGGGATTTCCAGAGGAGATGGCGAAGCAGAGACGTCCGTCCCCGGTTCTTCCTTCATGTTTGTCGCGCGTCTTCGCGCCGGCTTATCATCTGTCCTCAGGAGGCATGCCATGCTTCAGCTCAAAGGGTTGGCGGCGGATCTGTTGGAGGAAATCGCGCGGATTCCCGTGGTCGATTGCCATGAACACCTGCCGGCCGAAGCCGGAAGGGTCAAGCAGCGCGTGGACGTCGCCTCGCTCTTCTCCCACTATTGCAAGGCCGACCTGGAAGCCGCCGGGCTGATCCAGGGGCCGGAGCAAGATGAGGTCTTCGACACCACCAAGCCTCTCCTGCCGCGCTGGCAGAAACTCAAGCCATACCTCCAGGCCATCCGCTTCGGCAGCTACGCGTATCCCGCCTTCGCCTACGTGCGCGACATCCTCGGCTTCGACGACATCGACGATTCCACGGTCGAGGCCATCTCGCGCCGCCTCCAGGACGATAATCAGCCGGGCCTCTACAAGCGAATCATGCAGGACCTCTGCGGCATCGAACTGGCCATCGAATGCTTCGCCGGCGATGCCGCGAAGCCCGACCAGCCGTTCTTCGTGTACCTGTGCAGGGAGCGGGGCCTCGGCATGGGCTCGGCCGAGCCGATCGAACAACTGGAACGAGGAACCGGCCGGTCCATCCATACCCTGGCCCAGTGCGTCGAGGCGATGGGGAGTTACTTGGAAGAGCAGAAGCGCGCCGGGTGCGTGGGCATGAAAACCAACGCGGCCTACTGGAGGAGCATCGAGTGCCCCGATACGACCGCCTCGCGCGCCGAAACCATCTTCGCCAAGCTGCGCTCCGGCATTCGCTCGCGCGTGTCCGACGTGGAGATGGAGGAGCTGGAAAACTACCTGATGCGGCGCGAGATCGAGTTCTGCATCGAGCAGGACCTGGTGGTGGCGATCCACACCGGCTACCAGGCGCGCAACCGCAACGACATTCGCCATGCGCGCGCGACGCTTCTGTGGTCGCTCCTGTATTCGTATCCGCGCGCCCGGTTCGACCTGTTTCACGGCTCGTTCCCCTACGTGAGCGATATGACCGTGCTGGGCAAGTATTTCCAGAACGTCTCGCTCAACATGTGCTGGATGCACCTCATGGGGCCGGAGGTCTCGCGCCGGGCGTTGCGCGAGTGGCTCGACGCTGTGCCGGTGACGAAGATCTTCGCCTTTGGCGGCGACTACCACGTGGTCGAAAAGGTCTATGGGCACCTGCAACTGGCCCGCGCCGACCTGGCCGTCGTCCTGGCCGAGAAAGTCGAAGAAGGGCGGTTCTCCAAAGCCAACGCGCTGGAGATCGCGCGGCTCCTGTTCAATGAGAACCCGAAGAGGTGGTACAAACTGGGACAGGGCTAGATCCACGGGTTGGGATACAAAAACGCGTATCATCCGTGCTCCCCGAAGGGGAGAAATGTGAATAGCCGTGGGTGGAGTCTTCGGAACCCACGGAAGGGGTTGAGATAAGTCGCCCGACCCTGACGGGGTCGAACGCAACGAGGGGCCGCTGTTCGACCCCTTCAGGGTCGAGCGGTTTGCGTATGCTATACCGTGGGTATCGAAGACTCCACCCACGGCTATTCATATCGCTCCCCTTCGGGGAGTCCCGCATCAATGGTTGAAATCCTGGGCCGCCCAGGGGTTTATCGCGCCCGCCTCCGGCCGCGCCCGAGTCGGCCGATGGAAACTGACGCCCCAATGGGATGAACTCGTGCGTGAAGGGGCCAAATCGATGGCGTTAGCCCGCAGTTCTCACGACACGTGAAAATGCGGCTCTTGTCGGAGCGCGGGTCTCCAGGCCCGCAATGAAAGCCAACGGAAAAAGCTAAGAAGCGGGCCTGGAGACCCGTCCGACAAGAGCCGTCGCTGGTGAGAAACGCAGGCTTGACCAGTCCTAAGACCACTCGATTTCCGCGCATTTCGCAACATATTGTATTTCCGATCTATCATGCCCCATATCTTGCGTTTCGGCCCCAGAATAAGACCACTCGGCCGGCGCCAATAAGGCCAATTCCCGCAGCTCCCGGCCTTCCGCAGCTCTTGCAGAAACGACGGCTGAATGTCCCAGGCTTTTCGGCCTGCGCGTTGCATGTCCCAATACCGGCTGCGCAGGTTGGAGCGCCTACGCCAACCAACCGCCGGTTTTCATATGTTTTCGGGCGCCGCGCTGTTGCAAGTCGTGGTGCGGCTGCGGCCCTGTGAGCGGTCAACTGGAAGGGATTCTCAGCTGGCTACTGGATCGTATCGAGAAGGTTGAACAGCTGGAGGGCATCCGTCCGAGTCCATTGCGTGTGGTCACGGCCGTGCAATATCCAATGCCGGTTCAATTCCCCGGGGTGAGGTCCGCCAAAACAGTAATTCGCAAACAGCTTGTCAAGGACCACCCGTGTGGTCCGCCAAACCAAGTATCTCGTACTACCCGGCTGTTCGGATTTCTCTAAGTCTGCGGCATGTTTCTTCGGATCAACTTGCCCGACCTTGAGCTTGCCGGCTTCTTGCGCCACGGCCCCCTCAATGACTGAGAGGAGGGCCGGTATCGGAACCAGATAATGCCCACGGCCATAAGCATCGAAGCATTGTTCCAGAAGGTTGCGCCAGCCAATAAGACGTGTACTACTGCCAAGAACATCACTACGAAGGTCCAGAAAGAATCGGCCGCCCTCAAGGGTGAAGAAATCGAGCATATATTGTTCGACCTGTTGATCTGAGTTGCCCCGCTCGGCGAGTTCAACCAGTTGTCGAGGCGTGAACCGCATTGGCAGGGTCCATCCGAGATGCGCAAGTTTTTCACAACTCTGCTCTATCCGAATCTCCAGATTCTGCCAATCAATCCTCGATAGCCTATCTAAGAATGGTTGAACAGAGGATAGGCTGGCCGCCCATATTGCCGAGAGCTGATCCTTGTTTGGCAGGAACATCACCGCGAGGGCTTGCGCAAGGGCATCCATGCGCTGGCGGTATTCCTTACCGACCGCATTGAGTGTCGTATCGATCTCGGCGATCTCTTGGTTGTCCATCGAAACGCCCTCTCTTGTTCTCGCCAAGTCACCGTCTTGTCTTGAGGTAGGTTGTCAAATCCCGGTAGTAGTTTTCGTGGGGGCCGATCATGATCAGTTCGAGGGTGTCGGGATCGGCCATGCGATACGCGAGGAGGTGTTGCGTCGCGTGAATCTTGAACTTGTGGACAAAGACGCCGCGCAGCTCACCCCGTTTCTCCTCTCCGATGGACGGATCTCCAGCGATCTTCCGGACCTCTTGGTCCAGAACCTTCTTCTCCTGTTTCTGGAACCGCCGGACCCTTTTCTCAAAGCTGCGCGATTGGATGATTCTCATGGGGGATCATCCGAACCGGTACTCGGTGGACTGGCCCTGTTCCAGTTCCTCGATGCCGATCAGGATGTCCTTGATCAGGCGGTAGGTCAGGTCCGGGTTCTCCTCCGCGCACTTCCCGACCCGCGCCCAGTGCTCGATCTGGCCGGTCACCGAGCGGCTGTCAACCGCGCCGAACAAGCGCGCCTCCCGCACCAGATCCTCCGAAACTCGTACCGCGGTCGTCATGCCGTCACCTCCGTCTCGTAAGACGTAGCAAAGGTATAACGTACCGTTGCGGAATGCAACGCCAATCGCGAAAAGCCGCCAATCCGCTTCATTTTCCTTAACGCGTGATTGGGGCAATGGTATGAATTCAACAACACTCGCCGTGATGGCGAATTGACAGGGGGTCTCGCCCGGTCCGATGATGAAATGCATTTTGTGTCGTGCGAGGGCGATCCTGCTTGTCCTGGGAATGCTCGCCGTCTGCGCTTCCGCCTTTCCCTGCCCGTACACCTTCCGCGAGGCGGGGTTCATCCTGCGCGAAGCCGCGCCGTATCGACTTTGTTTGCTGGTGAAGAGCGACACGCCGGATCAGGATTCCCTGGCGCAATGGCTGGATGACGCGGCTGATGAGTTGCTGCGCGAATCGAACGTGCAAGCGGAGGTCGTCGACGTCGACGGCGACCTCGAGGAGGGCCTGGCCGCGCGCCTGGATTCGTTGGAGCTCGCGGATGGCCCGGCGGCGGTTCTGGTGCCTCCCAAGGGCGAGGCGCAATGTCTTGCCGCGCTTGATCCCTCCAACCTGAATGCGAAGGTTGTTCGTTCCCTCGTGGAAGGAGTCGTCGACTCGCCCGCACGCCGCATTCTTCGGGAGCATCTGGTCGCCGACTGGTGCGTGATGGTCATGGCCCAAGGCGCCGACGCGGAGGAAAACCAAAAGGCCGAGGCCAATCTGCGCGGCGCGGCGGACGATGTCGTCGGCGCGCCGACGGAAACGGGCGAGAAGATCGAGCGCAAGCCGTTTGTCCTGGTCGTAGCGCGCGACGACCCGCGAGAACGCCTGTTGGTCGAGAGTTTGGGGATCGCAAGCGAAGGTCCGAAGCCGCGCGCGGCGATTGTGTTTGGCAAAGGGCGGCGGTTCGGCCCCGTGTTGGAAGAGGGGTTCCTGGAACGCGCCTACGTCGCTTCGATGCTCCGATTCCTGGGCAACAACTGCGCCTGCACGGCGGACCCGCGCTGGCTCAACGGCCCGGTGGCGCCGATGGCGTGGCCCATGGACCTGCGCGAGAAGGTGCGCGATCAATTGGGCTTCGACCCCGACAGCCCGGCGGCGTGGATGGAAATTCAAAGCGTGCAAGCGGCGGTCGATCCCGAGGCGGTCGAGGCCGGGGAAACATGGCCGGGCGGGGCCGATCCGCTGTTGGGCGGCTACAAGGAATTCGTGGTTGAGGGCGGGGACGGAGTGGACGCGGCTGCCGGGAGATCTCCACAGGTTGCATCGCGCCCGACCCCGCCCGCGACGTCCGCGGTTCAACCGCGCGCCGTGGATGACCCCGCGCCGTCGCTGGAGCGAAAAACCGGCGCGGCCGTCATCGCCGGCTTGGGCGGCCTCATTCTGCTGGCCGCGCTTGGCGGCGCGGCGATCTTTCTGCGAAGGGGCTCCAGTTCGTAGCGATGTCAGGTGCGGAGTCCCGCCTTTAGGGGGAACGGCCAATTGGGTCCTCAGTCCCGGTTCGATTGATTCCGCCTAAAGGCGGGACTCCATGCCTTAGGATTGTCATAAGAAGAGGGGTTTGACGAGATGATTCTCCGTTTGCTGGGAAAAGAGATCTGGCATCGCAAGATCAACTTCGCGCTCACGCTGGCCGGAATCGCGGCGGCGGTGGCGCTGTTTGTCGCGTTGCTGACCGCGGGGCGCGCCTCGGAGGACGAGACGCGACGCCTCATGCTCAAGATGAAGTTCAACCTGATCGTCCTGCCCAAGGCGACCGACATGGCCGCCTTCTGGGCCACCGACATGCCCCAGGGCGACCTGCCGGAAGAGGACGCGGCGCGCCTGGCCAAATCACCCGCGCTGGACGCCGAGCACTACGTGGCCACCTTGCAGCAGAAGATCGATTGGCAAGGGCGGCAGGCGCTGCTCACCGGCGTCGCGCGGGAGATCAGCTCCGGCGGGAAGAAGGCGATGGGGTATGAAGTCCCAGAGGGCGCCTGCCTCGTCGGCTACGAGCTGGCAAACGCCCTCAACTTGAAGAAAAAGGACCAAATCGAGGTCCTGGGAACGCCTTTGCGCGTGGACAACATCCTGGTCGAGGACGGGAGCAAAGAGGACATTCGGCTCTACGTCAACCTGCGCGACGCGCAGAAGATGCTGAACAAGCCCGGCCGCATCAACTCGATTCAGGCGCTCAGCTGCCAGTGCTACGGGCAGACCGTCGCCGACTTGCGCAAGCAGCTGGCGACGCTTCTGCCCGACGCGCAGATCGTCGAATACAGGTCGATCGCCCTGGCCCGCGCCGAACAGCGCGAGTTGGTGGCGCGCTACGTCAGCTACATCGTGTTGGCGGCGCTGGTGGGCGCGGCGGCGTGGGTCGGCGTCCTGGCGTTCCTCAACGTGCGCGAGCGGCGGACGGAGATCGGCCTGCTGCGCGCGCTGGGCTACGGGTCGTGGAAGATCTTCGCCCTGTTCCTGGGGCGCGCGATTCTGGCCGGGGTGATCGGCGCGGCGGCGGGGTTCGCGGTGGGAACGGAGTGGGCGATCCGCTATGGCGCGCCGGTCTTTGAGATCGTGTCGCAGACGGTGGCGCCACTGTATTCGACGCTGGGGTGGGCGTTGGTCATCGCCCCCCTGGTGGCGGCGCTGGGCAGTTTGATCCCGGCCATGCTGGCGGTGGCCGAGGACCCGGCGGTGGCGTTGATGGAGGAGTAGGCTTCGTTCGTGCTCGTGCTCGTAATCGTGCTCGTGCTCGGCTGTTGTCGCTCTCCCTATTCCCCAACATCCGAGCACGAGCACGATTACGAGCACGAGCACGAACAGAATGGGTGTGAACATGAAAGCAATTCTCCTGGACAACGTGAAGAAGGTGTACCACGGGCGGCGCGGCGAGGTCGCGGCGCTCGACGGGGTCAGCCTGTCGGTCGAGCGCGGCGAATTCGTCGCCATTCAAGGCCCCAGCGGAAGCGGGAAGTCGACCCTTCTCCTCTTGTGCGGCGCGATGCTGCGTCCGACGAGCGGCGCGGTCGCGGTGCTGGAGCAGAAGATCGGCGCGCTCTCTTCGGCCGAACGCGCCCGGTTTCGCGCGCGGAATGTCGGTTTCGTGTTCCAGCTGTTCCACCTGGCCCCGTACCTGACGGTTCTGGAAAACACGCTCCTGTCAAACGGCGCCGGGACGGGGCGCCAGCGGCGGGCCGAGGCCACGGCGCTGCTGGAGCGGCTCGGCTTGGGCGATCGCGTGCGCCACAAGCCGGCGGAATTGAGCGCGGGCGAGCGGCAGCGAACGGCGATGGCCCGCGCGCTGATCGGACGCCCGCCGCTGATCCTGGCCGACGAGCCGACGGGCAACCTCGATCCGCAAAACGCCTCACAGATCATCGACATCCTGGCCGAGTATCACCAACAGGGCGGGACCGTTCTTCTGGTCACTCATCAGCCCGGGGTGTCCGAGCGCGCCCAGCGGGTGATTCGTCTGGAGCGGGGAAAGATCGCGGGGTGAGGGCAGGCGGAATGCTGAACAGGGAATGCTGAAGGAAGAAGGGACCGCAATCCCGAAAGAGCGCCGTTCCTGGGAGCGCCGGCGTCCTCGCCGGCTCTTTCGCGGAAACGGACTTTGGAAACACACGATGCCGGCGAGGACGCCGGCGCTCCCAGGAACGACGCCTTCGACATTCATTCCCTCTGCTCGCGGAGGATCGCGGTGAAAACCCGCATTAAACGCTATGTCTGGGGCGTCGTGGTCGCCGGCTTCTGGCTGGCGATGATGGGTTCCCTCGTGCTCGGCCATCTGATGCCGAGTCGAAAGACGGAGCCCGGCGATGCGCTGACGCCCTCGGAGCTCATCCGCGACTGGAAAGACGTCGAAGAGTGGATGGAGGTCCTTTCGCGCGGTCATCGCATTGGGGTGGCGTGCCTGACGGTGCGCAAGGAGAAAGACGGCGGAGGCTTCCGGCTCGATTCGCGTTCGGCGTTGGACTTGGGCTTGCCGCCGGGCGCGCGGGTGACGATGGCCGCCGCGGCGCTGATGAACTCGAAGTTCGAACTCGACCGGTTCATCGCGCGCATCGGCGCGGCGGGGAAGTTGTTCGAACTTAGCGGCTTCGCGTTGGGCGACCGGCTGTATCTGAAGTTTTCGACGGGGGGCGATCGAACCCGCCGCGCCTATTGGCCGCTGGCCGGACCGATCTCGTTCCTCGAAGCCGCGCGCCCGCTGGCCGCCCGCCGGATCGACCTCGCGGAAGGCGCGGAATACCGCCTGGAGGCCTTCGACCCGATCTGGTTCGGCGGGGCGGGCGAGGCGCGCCTGAAAGTCGGCGCGACGGAGACGATCGACCTCGGCGGCCGACCGGTGGAAGCCACCCGGGTGGAGACGACCTTCGGCGGGCGCAAGGCCGTGGCGTGGGTGGACGCCGACCGCTCGATCGTGAAATACCAAGTCAGCGAGACGCTGACGCTCCAGCGCATCGGGCGCGACGAAGCGCAACGCGTGAAGGGCGACTTCCCCGCGGAGGCCGCGCCGCCGCGGTTCGACATTGACGAATACGCGCACAACCTGGAGATGATCGACCTGAGCCAGGGCAATCCGTTCGCTGCTTTGGCCGGCATCCTGTTCGAATTGACGGCCCCGAAGCCATGATCCGCGTCGAGAACCTGACCAAGACCTTCGACCGTCTGAAAGCCGTGGACAACCTGAGCCTGGAGGTCAGGGCCGGCGAGTTGTTCGCCTTCCTCGGCCCCAACGGCGCGGGCAAGACGACGACGATCAAGATCCTCACCGGCTTGCTGCGGCCCACCTCGGGCCGGACGTTCATCGGCAACTACGACATCCAGACTCAGCACGTCGAGGCCAAGCAGTTGATCGGCTATATTCCCGACCATCCGTATCTCTACGAGAAACTCTCCGGGCGCGATTTCTTCCAATTCATCGGCGACCTGTACCGCATCGACCGGCGGCGGCAGGCCGAGAAGATGGAGGAGTTCTTCACGCTGTTCAGCCTGACCGACGCCGCCGACGACCTGATCGAAAACTACTCGCACGGCATGCGGCAGAAACTGGTCTTCTCCGTGGCCCTCATGCACGATCCGAAGGCGCTCATCATCGACGAGCCGATGGTGGGCTTGGACCCGAAATCCTCCCGCGTCGTCAAGAGGCTGCTAAAGGACCGCTCGCGCCAGGGCTGCGCCATCTTTCTCTCGACCCACACGCTGGCGATGGCCGAAGAGCTGGCCGACCGCATCGGGATCATCCAC
>JAPLSS010000319.1 GCA_026398515.1 Candidatus Sumerlaeota bacterium
GGATTCGCCGGCGTGCTGGGCGGCATGTTCCCCGCGTCGCACGGAGTCGTCTGCGCCCGGCTCCTGCCCTACGTGATCCAGGCGAACGTCCGCGCGCTCGAAACCCGCGCCCCCGACTCCCCCGCCCTGGCGCGCTACGACGAAGTGGCGCGCCTGCTGACCGGCCGCCCCGCCGCCCGCGCCGCCGACTCCGTCGAGTGGGCAGCGGCTCTCTGCTCCGCCCTTCGCATCCCGCCGCTGAGCGAATTCGGTTTGAAGAAATCTGATTTCGCCGAGGTGGTGGCGAAATCCCAGAAGGCGAGCAGCATGAAGGGCAATCCCATCGCGCTAACGGACGAAGAACTGGCGCACATCCTCGGTTGCGCCATGTAATGACGCGCGACTCGACTCGCTTGCGCTCGTCTCGTCCGTATTCGTTTTGTCTGCGCTCGTCTCGTCCACGCTTGTTTCGTTTGCGCCCCATCGGCATGATTCAAGAGCCCGCGGGCTGGAATGCCCTACGTGGGGCACGTAGCGAGCGCGGCGAATCGGGTTAGGACATGGCGGCGATGGCCTGGCCGACCAGGTCGATGGCCTCCATGTGCCGGTCGCGGAATTCCTCTTTGGTCGGCCGCCACACGGTTTGCAGGAAGCCCAGCAGCCGTTCCGGGGCGATGCGCCGGCGGCAGTAATCGACGGTGAGCGGAGTGTTCTCGCGGCAGCTGTGGTTGCTGCACGTGGGAACCTGATCGAACCCGTGCGCCTCCAGATCGCCGTAAGCTTTCACCGGCGCGCGGTCGTCGGGAAACTCCTTTCCGTAATACCAGTTACTCTGGAGGACGGACTTGGGCATGCGCTCGAGAAACAGGTCGCGGTTGTGCCACAGGTAGTCCGACCAGACCCACGGGCGCGCGCCGGCCTTCTCCACTTCGCGGAAGTAGAATTCCAGATCGTTCCACCACAACTCGTATTGCCGGACGACGACATAAGCGTGGAAGCGCTGGTGCGCAGCCGTCTCCTCGTCCATGCCGAGGTGGAAGAAGCGCGGGCCGCCGAACAACTCGGCGGTCTCGGCGATCAGGTCGCGGCACGCCGCATAATACTCCGGCGTGGAGACCCGCCGCGCGTAGTCGCCGAGCCAGGCGTCGTGGCACGTGGAGAAGTTGAGTTTCGGAATCGGCTCCAGGCCCCGATCGCGCAGCCTCTTGAGTTCTTCCGTGAGTCGCTCGCCGGTCCAGGCGCCGGGCACGGCGATTTCGGGGCGGCCGCGGAACTGCACGCCGTCGCCGACGTCGATGACGACTCTGTTCATGCCGGCGCCGGCCATTCGTGCGACGATGTCGTTCCACAAACTGTCGTCGAAGCGCATTTCCCGCATGTAGTGATGATAACGGTTCTTCTTCGCCTCGGGCGGCGCCTGCCGGTCCTCCCACATGTTGTAGCTCAAATGAATGAGATTGGCGAAAATCATGTCCGGCCCTTTCCGGAATCGAAGGTGGATGAACCCCGGGCGAATGCTAGCGGCCGCGGCGGAGGAATCCACCTGTTTTTCCGGCCCTGCTCTTCCCGTGGAACTGGGGTCTTTCCCGCCGTTTTCCTGAAGGATGGGGCCGTGAAAGGCTTGCCGTGCTCCCAATCGACGGCCCTGGAATCGTCAACCGCCGAGCGCAAGCACGAAAATCTTTGCCAGCTTCCCCGCAATTCACTATAAGTGGCTCGCAAATAGCGTTGCCCAGGCGGTTGTTTCATCTCCATGCGGCGTTTCGGAAGCGACTGTTCCCGAGCGGCGGGAACGGCGCCAAACATCATCGCTCGTCTTAAGGAGGAAACGAATCATGAGACGGTCCGCGGTGTGGTTGCTTGTGGCGGGGATGTTGGCGGCGAGCGCGGCGGGCTGCGCGCGGACGAAGATCAGCTTGCAGTGCCAGACGATGTCGACGGAACAGGGCTGGGCGCCGGTGACGACGGATCACCTGTCGGTGCGCACCGGCCAGCAGTTGAAGTACGTGATCCAGACCGATCCCGGCGTGTATCTCTATATGCTCCACGCCGGCGCCAGCGGCGAATGCTCGGTCCTCGCGCCGACGGCCGTCGGGCCGAACGCGCAGAATTTCCTGCAGGCCGGCCTCCCCTACTCCGTGCCCTCGACGGGATGGATCCGCGTGGCGCCGCCGGCGGGAACGGAGCGGCTGGTCCTGGTGGCGGCCAAGCATCGCATTCCGGAGATCGACGCGCTGATCAGCCAGGGCGGGTTCTCGCCCCAGGAGATGGATCGCGTGTTGCAGATTCTGGCGTCCCGGCGGTCGTCCGGGTATAAACTGGACAAGACGCTGGGGCCGAATCTGGTCAAGTTCGAGGTCTCGTCCGAGGAGCCGGACCCGGAACTGGTCGGCGAGATCACCCTGGATCACACGCCCGGGCCGGGCGAGACCGCGGCGGCGGAGAGGACCCAACGGTCCATGCCGCCGAAGAAGTCAATCTCCGTGGAGACCACGGCGCCTCCGCAACCCTCGCATCGCCCGCGCGTGCGGTTCTGGGTCGAGCGGACCCGCGCCGGTTCGCGAGACCTGGAATACGTGACCGACGCCACCGACGCGGACTACTATACCGGCGACCACGTGGTGTTCAAGTTCAACGCCAATGTGACGTGCTACGCCTACCTGGTGATGCGGGGGTCGTCGGGGAAAGTGGAACTGCTGTATCCGGGCCTGGCCGGACGCGACAATCACGTGCCGGCGGGCGAGACGCGCACGATGCCTTCGGCGCGCGGGTCGTTCGCGTTCGACAAGAAGCCGGGCACGGAGAGGCTGTATCTCCTGGTGTCTCCGCGCCCCATCGAGGGCCTTCAGGAGGCCGCGTCGCGAGGCGGCGGACGGGCCGTCGAACTGAGCGGCGGCCTGGAACGGGAATGGAACGACTCGGTGGGGAAATCCGCGGAGATGGGCCGCAGCCGCGATTTGGTCCTGGAGGAGAACGAGGCCTCGGGCGGCGAACCCCCGAACGACAGCGCGACCTATCAGGGATCGAGCTTCGACAAGCCGATCACGGTGCACATGAACTTGCGGCATGAGCCGTGATCCCGTGGCGCCGGGTTGAGCGTTTCTCGTTTCATGTTTCTCGTTTGCGAATTCGTCATGCAGGAGGGTTCAGACATGTTTCAGATGCAATGCAAGAGACTGCGCGCGAGCATGTTGGGCGCGGCGCTGACGCTGTGTATCGCCTGCCAGCAGCAGACCCCCGCCCCAACGCCCGCGCCGGAAAAGACCAGCCGCGCGACGGCCAAGGCGACGCCCGCTTCGGCCACGCCCAAGCCGACCGCCGCGCCGGCGGCCGCGGCGACTCCCGCCTCGACGAAGGCCAAGCCGCGCAACCGGGACTTGTACTTCGCCTCGGCCTCGGACTCCAATGCGGTCAAGCCGACGGTCAAGTTCTGGGTGGAGCGAAAAGGCGAGGGCTCCAAGGATTTGGATTACGTGCTGGACACCGACAACGAGGTCTTCCGCACGGGCGACAAGGTGGTCTTCAAATTCAGCGCGAACGTGGACTCCTACTGCTACCTGGTCAACAAGGGCACCTCGGGGAACGTAATGATGCTGTACCCGGGAACGGCCGGGCGCGACAACCATGTGCCGGCCCGCGAGACCCGCACGATCCCCTCGGAGAAGGGCGCGTTCGCCTTCAAGGGCGATCCTGGCGAAGAGGAATTGTGCCTGGTGGTCGCGCCGGACAGGGTTCAGGAGTTCGAGGACATCGCGGAGTCGCAGGACAAAGGCGCCGGGACGCGGGCGATCGATCTCAACGCCGATCAAAAGCAGACGTGGGATCAGAAGACCAAGGCCATGCCCGCGCCGGGCAAAAGCCGCGATCTGGTGTTGGAGCAGGACTCCCATCCGCAGCCCGGCGACACCCCCGGCAACTACGTGACCGACGAAGGCTCCGAAGGCGGCTTCACGCGTCCGATCACGGTTTACATGACGCTGAAGCATGAGCCGTGACCCGGACGTTGCCCAGGCGGTCGTAGGCGTAGAAGGTCTCGGCTCCGGTCGAGGCGTTGCAGGTCTGGATGACGTTGCCCAGCGCGCCGGGGACGGAGCGGTGCGCGATCGTCGCGCTGGGGACGTTGACCGTCTCCACGACCGGGGTCAGGCCGTCCTGGTAGTAGCGCTGGAGTTTCATTCCCCCAAGCGTCCGCTTCTCGTAGCGGCGGCCCTGGGGATCGTAGGAGTAAGTCGCCACGTCGGCCATCTGCTGGCCGTTGGGCTGCTTGCGGACCTTGGTCATCTTGTCGCGCGCGTCCCAGAGATACTCCCACGTGTCGCCGCCCGCCGCCGCTTTGTGGGTCAGGCGGGAGCCCAAGCACTCATACGAGGGCGTCGTTCCCGGACCGGTCATCTTCGTCGCATTCCCCATGGCGTCATATTGTATCGCCATGTCGGTCATGCCCGCCAGCGAAAAATCAACCCCAGTCATCTGCCCGGCAAGGTCCCACTGAGAAACCTGCCATCCACAGAAGCCGGCTATATAGCCTACCAGACGAGGAGAGTTTATTAACCTGTCCCCGAAACCCGAAGGCGAACGGGAAATCTCCGTTTTCCCTTGGCCGGTACTTATTATGAATATCCCTTCAATTCGGCTCTCGGCCGATGCCAAAATATGTGTTAGAAAACCAGGAGTGCCAAGGCAGTGATGCTCGCACATGCAGATAAAAGCGATAGGAGACATCGAACCTTCGTACCTGAAAAAAGGCCACTTACGTTCCCCAATATCAATGCAACAGCCAGAAAAAAGAGAGGGGAAAAGACACTAGATCCGCTATTAGGCGATCTGAAATGCGTCAGCAAGATCCAAAAAAAAAGACAAAGATTGAAAGGAAGCATCAGCAGATGGAATCGCCGTCCGCTTGATCTGCTTCCATGATTGAACATTCCCATCATCGCCCCCCATTCTGCGGATAAGTGGCATGTGCGAGAACCGACCTTCTGGTTCTAACTGGCGGATTCTACGGCCCTCCATTACCCGGGCTAGAGCAAATCGAGTATCGGGGATCTGGGATAACATTCCAACGGTTATGGGGGTCATACACCCAGTCGAGGTCGTCATCGTACGGATTCTGAAAATCACAATCAGCTACAACCGCAGCTGCTGCTGCAATTATTGCAATGTAGGCCGCATAGGAAGTTCCCTCACTCTCCATAAACCAAGCAACGGCTATAGCCAGCGCGGCTAAGTCCTTTAGGCAATCCTCCGAGATTTCAGAACTTCCACCGCCGGATTCATGAGCGGACCTGCCAGCGGGATCCACAAATCTCACTGGATTCTGCCTGCAGAATGCGTAGGGCGTTTCGTGCTCGCGGGGCGGGGACGCTCTTCCCACAAAACCCCCTATATGGGTTTCATACCACCTCGCAGTGAAGTAGTACAACCCCACATCCCCATCGTACTGCTTCGTCGTCAGGCCGAACGCCTGCGGGCTGCCGGAGAGGACGTTGCCGAAGGCGTCCATGGCCGGGGCGGTTTTGGCGCCGTCCGTGTCGAAGGCCGCCAGGACGTTGCCCAGGCGGTCGTAGGCGTAGAAGGTCTCGGCGCCGGTCGAGGTGTTGCAGGTCTGGATGACGTTGCCCAGGGCGCCGGGGACGGAGCGGTGCGCGATCGTCGCGCTGGGGACGTTGACCGTCTCGACGACCGGGGTCAGGCCGTCCTGGTAGTAGCGCTGGAGTTTCATTCCCCCAAGCGTCCGCTTCTCGTAGCGCCGGCCCTGTGGATCGTAGGAATACGTGGCGACGTCGGCCATCGAGCCGCCGTTGGGCTGCTTGCGGACCTTGGTCATCTTGTCGCGCGCGTCCCACAGGTACTCCCACGTGTCGCCGCCCGCCGTCGCCTTGCGGGTCAGGCGGGAGCCCGAGTACGTATACGAGAGCGTCGTCCCTGGACCGGTCATCTTGGTCGGATTCCCCATGGCATCATATTGTATCGCCATGTCGGTCATGCTCGCCAGCGAAAAGTCCACCCCGGTCATCCGCCCGGCCAGGTCGTAGCCGTAGGACACCGTGTCGCCGGTGGGTCAGGCGCCACTTGCCATTTGGAATTAGGTAGGGTGTCCCTTTAATTCCATGTGACAGCGGGGAGAAGACGCCACGTCAACGCGCCGTCTCGACGATCCACCGATGCGGCGGGTCGATGACGTGCGGATAGGGGACGGGGAAGGGCCGGCGGACCTCCAGCGCCGCCAAGCGCCAGCCGGCGGCCAAGTAGCGTTTTCGTTCGGCGTTCTCGGCGATTAACACGGTGGCCGCGTACGATCCCTCCAGCAGGATGGGCGGGTCGAAATGGACGGCGAGTTCGCCGCGGCCCGCGGGGGCGTCGAGCCGCGGCCCGAGTTCCGCCGACTGGATTTCCGCAAGAATCCTCTCGTCATTGCGCGTCAGAAGAACCGTCAGATCGAAATCCTCCACCGGCCGCGACGCCTCCAGCCGCACGACCAGCGAGAACGGGCGCTTGGGCTCGATCCGCGCCACAGGCCGCCCGTCTTCGCCGCGGAACGACGCGTCGAGGATGCGCAGCGGGCTGTCGGGCGCCAGGACCGCGCGGGCCCGTTCGAACGCTTCAAGGTCCGTCACCAGCCCGTACAGCGCCCGTTGGCCGGGGAGCGTCTCCCGAAGATAGGCTTCGCAGACCTCGCGCGGCGCGCCGCGCCGCCGGATTCGCCCGTCCTCCAGCCAGAGGAGTTCGTCGCAATACTCCTGGGCCATCTGGGGGTCGTGGGTGACGAGGATGAGGATCGAATCGCCCGTTGCGCGGATTTCCTGGATGCGCTTCAGGCCCCGGCGCTGAAACTCGGCGTCGCCGACCGCCAGGATTTCATCAATGAGGATGATCCGCGCGCCGACGTGAAGCGCCACGCTGAAGCCCAGGCGCGCGTACATGCCCGAGGAGTAGCGCTTGACGGGCCACTCCATGAACTCCTCCAGGCCCGAAAACTCCACGATGGCGCCGAGCCGCCGGTCGATCTCCGCCTTGCGCAACCCCATCAGGTTTCCCTGGAGGTAGACGTTCTGATAACCGGTCAGGTCGGGATGGAACCCCGCGCCCAACTCCAGCAGCGCCGCCAGGCTGCCCTCGCGCTCGATGCGCCCCGAGGTGGCGCCGGAGACGCCCGCGATCAGCTTCAGCAGCGTGCTCTTGCCCGAGCCGTTGCGCCCGATGACCCCCAGCATGCGTCCGGGGCCGACTTCGAAACTGACGTCGCGCAACGCCCAGATTTCCTTCTTGCGCTCGTAGAGCCACGACGCCGCAATCGTTCGCGCCGCCCGATGCGCGAACCGCGGCTCGCGGATGAAGAACCGCTTAGAGACGGAATCGAGGCGGAGGAAAGCCATCAGAAAGCCAAGGACTAAGGGTGAAGGACTAAGGACGAAAAAACAGATGATGGGAACCAGAAAAGCACGACCAAGCACGAACGTGAGCACGTATCCCGCTACGCGTAAGAAGACACGGCTATGATGCGAAAGGGGCCGGCCTTGTCGCCGTCCTGGTCCTTAGTCCTCCCTCCTTGGTCCTTGGCGATGGGGGCGCGGGCTAACGGCAATAGTCTGTAGCAATGCCCCGCGCGTCTTGCAAGCTTTAGAGCGCAAAGGCCAGGCGTCGTTTGTGGCGTAAGTTCTTCAGCCTGCGCGCTTTCGGCTCGGGATTCCCAGCCGCGCAGACCGGAAAGCCCACGCCGCTCACACGCCGGCCAGCGCGCCGAGCAGTTCGTCGTTGGTTTTCGTTTTCTCAATGCCCTTGAGAAGCATCTCCAGCGCGTCTTCCACCGAGAACTTCGCCAGATAGCGCCGAATGGACTGATGCGCCTCGAGCCGGTCGCCCAGGAGCAGCTCCTCTTTGCGCGTGCCAGAGGCCGGGATGTTGATCGCCGGCCAAATGCGCCGGTTCGCCAGATTGCGGTTCAGCACCAGCTCCATGTTGCCCGTGCCCTTGAATTCCTCGAAGATCAGGTCGTCCATCTTGGAGTTGGTCTCGACGAGCGCGGTGGCCAGGATCGTCAGCGAGCCGGCCTCTTCCGCCTTGCGCGCCGCGCCGAAGATCTTCCGCGGAATCTCCAGGGCGCGCGAGTCGACGCCGCCCGACATGGTGCGCCCGCTGGACGGCTGGCCGAGGTTGAACGCGCGGCCCACGCGCGTCAGCGAGTCCAGCAGCAGCAGCACGTCGACGTCCGCTTCGACCCAGCGCTTCGCGTATTCCAGTGTCAGCTGGGCCAGCCGCAGATGATTCTCCAGCGGCTCGTCGTTCGACGAGGCGAACACGTCGCCGTGAATCGACCGGCGCATGTCGGTCACCTCTTCGGGCCGTTCGTCGATCAGCGCCACGACGATCTTCACCTTCGGGTAGTTCAGCGTCACCGACTGCGCGATCTGCTGCAGGAGGACCGTCTTGCCCGTGCGCGGCGCGGCCACGATCAGCCCGCGCTGCCCCTTGCCGATCGGGCAGACCAGATCAAGCACGCGCATCGAGCGGCTGGCTTCGGGATGCTCCAGCACGAGATGCTCGCGCGGGTCGATGGCGGTCAGCGTCTGGAATCGCGGCACGCGCCGCCACTTGCCGTTCCTCAGGCCGTTGACGGACACCAGCTCCTTGAGTTGATAGCCCTTCTTGCCGGGCCCGCGCGTGCCCTCCACGAACGCCCCGGGCTGCAGGTTCTCCTCCGCGATGGTTTCGTCCGAGACGTACGCGTCGCGCGGCCCGCCGACCAGGATTTCATTCAGCTCGCGGACAAAGCCAAAGCCCTTCGGGTAGATCTCCAAAATACCGGAAAACGATTCTTCGGACATGCCTCCACTTTCCTTGTCGGATAATCGCGGGCGCGAAGACGACGCCGAACACAACGCTTCGACTCTTCCCATTCAAGACGCCCGCGCGTCAAGCCGCGCCGCACACGCCGTCGCTCTTTGTCGGTCGGACATGGGCCACAAATGGGTATCCCCGGCAGGAACCGCTGATCGCTGGACAATTGCCGGAGGAAGGAGGCGAAGCCCGCCCGGCCGACTGCCGGCCGCTCTGGCTCGACCTCTCTACGCGCGCAACAATGCCGCCTTCCGGCGCGCAATGCAAGCCGAATCGTGCGCGTCTCCGCAGCCGTCGATTCAACTTCGCGCGCGAGCTAATAAGCGAGGTCTCCCGTCGGAGTCAAGAGAAAGAAGACGCGCCCCCGGCGTTGAACGGCAAGGCTTTTCAGCCTGCCCCGCTCCGATGGCCGCATGGAGAAGAGCGCAAGCTGGAAAGCCCGCGCCATCGCCGCAACCGATTGACACCGGCGCGGCAAATGGCCTACTGTGCGGTTCGCCCGTCTGCGCCCCATCTCGTCATACGCCGCGGATGTGACTCTTATGCCTTTTCGCCCTCTTCGCGCGCTCGCCGCGCGGCTCGTTTGCCTATCCGTTCTTTTCCTGCTCCATGCCGCCGGGGCCCCGCTGCCGCCGTCGCCGGACTTGAAGAGTTCCCGGCTGGAAGCCGCGCGCGCCAAACAGGGCGGGGGCAAACCCTTCCTCCTGGTGACGCGCCCGTCGGGCAAGTCCACGTCCTCCAGCCACGTGCAATTCGCCGGGGCGACCGATCCCAAGGCCGCAGTCAAGGTGAACGGCGCGCCGGCGGCCGTGGCCTCCTCGGGCGGCTTCGCCGGCTTGGTCGCGCTTAAGCCGGGAGTGAACAAGATCGTCATCGAGGCGCGCAACGCCGCGGGGACAACGGCCAAAACCATCGAAGTCAAACGGACGACCGCGCCGGCGTACGCGCCGCTCCCTTCGACGCCGTTGCGCATCGACGACCGCCGGCCCGTGCAGCCGAGCGCCAGCGCCGAACTCTCGGCCGGGGACGTCGTGCGCGTTTCCTTTTACGGCAGCGCCGGCCAGTCCGGCTCGTTCAAGATCGGCGATTCGCCCTGGCGCCCCCTGCGCGAGAAGCAGGAGAACAAGAAGAACACCGGACTCTACGAAGGCTCGTATCGCATCGGCGCCGCCGATCATTTCGACAACGCGGCGGTGACCGTGCGCCTGGCCGCGAAAGGCGACGCAAAGACGCCGAAGCCGGTGGAGAAGACGGCCGCCGGCAAGGCGACGACCATTGATCCTCGCTCGCCGCGCGTCGTCGAGATCGCCCAAGATTTCACGGCGCTCCACACCACGGCCGCGGGCCGCGCGCGCCACGGCAACGTCCCGGCCAAGACGCAGTTCGAGGTGTTCGGGCGGGTCGGCGGGCGTTACAAGGTGCGCCTGAGCGACGACTTGAGCGCGTGGGTCGACCGCTCCGACTGCGAGCTCCTGCCGGAGGGGGCGTTCGCGCCGCGCGGAGCCGTCGACGAGATCGCGACTCTCTCCTCCGCGACCAGCACGACGATCTCGCTGGACATGAAGGACCAAGCGCCGGTCCTGGTGCGCGAGCGCATGGCGCCGCCGGGCCTGACCGCGCGGATTTACAACGCCCAGGCGCGCCTCTGGTGGATGGAGGCCGATTGGCCCGACTCGGTGGTCAGCCGAGTCGAATGGGAGCAGCCGGCGAACGACTTGGTCGAAATCCGCGCCGACCTGGGATGCGCGCAGCCGTGGGGCTGGGACGTGCGGTTCACCGGCTGGTCCATGGAATGGCTCATCAAAGGGCCGCCGGTCTGGACGCCCGCCCCTGAGCAGCCGCTCAAGGGCCTGACGATCATTGTCGACGCGGGCCACGGCGGGTTCGATTCCGGCGCGGTCGGCGCGACCGGGATGAAGGAATCGACGGTCAACCTCGCGGAAGCGAAGCGTCTGGCCGCCCTGTTGCGCCAGGCGGGGGCGGAGGTCTACATGCCCCGCTCCGACGACACCTTCATCCCGCTTCTCGACCGGGTGCGGTTCGCGCAGAAGCATCACGGCGACCTGTTCGTTTCGATCCACAACAACGCCGTGGACGAGGACGCCGATCCGACGCAACGCACCGGCACGCTGATGCTGTACTACCACCCGCACTCGCGCCCGCTGGCCGAGCATATCTACCAGCATCTCGTGCAATTGCCGAATCATCCGGCGGGGCGCTGGCTGGTGCAGGAGGACATCTGCGTCATCCGCGACCAGACGCAAATGCCCGCCGTGCTCGTCGAGGGGCTGTTCATTTCGTATCCGCCCGAGGAGGCGCTGTTGATGCGCGGCCATTTCCTTGACACGTTGTGCGACGCGGTCTACAAAGGCATATTGGAGTACATGGCGACATTTGCCCCGAAGGGCGGCGAATGACGGTGGCGTTTTGAGTAGCGCGAACTTTCCAGCCTGTGATGGGCAGGGCCACGCGGAATGCTCAGGAACACAGGCTGGAAAGCCTGCGCCACTTGGCCGCCCAAGGACTCTTTCCATGACCCCCCGTCTATTGGCATCGTGTCTGGCTTTGGCTTTGGCCGCGCGGACGTACGCGGCCCCATCGCCCGAAGGCGCCGCAAAACCGGCCAGCCCGGCGCAGGAAATGACGGGCGAGGAAGCCGAGGGCGCGGCCCCGGCCGAATCGACCGCCCCGCCGATGTCCGATCCGCCGGTCACGCTCGAACAGGCCTCGGCCATGCTGGAGGACGCGCCCCGGCCCGAGTCGCAATGGACCGCGCAGGATCGGCGGGTGCAGGACATGATCGACCAGGCGCTGGCCGACGCGCAGGCGGGCAATCGCGCGCAAGCCAAGCGGCGCCTGCAGGCCATCGCCGAAACCTTCCCCGACGTCTATCCCGTCGTGCGAGCCAAGTATGAGGCAGCGCTGCTGGAGGACGAGGTCGACGGGCGGTTGACCGCCTTGCAGGATCTCATCGGCCGGTATCCCACCTCGCAATGGGCCACGGAAGCCATGCTGGAGATCGGCGAGTTCGGCGCGCAGGCCGACCGGGTCGACTTGTCGCTTCAGGCGCTGCAAGGCTACCTGGCGCGCCGCCCGGGCGCCGCGAACGCCGCGGACGTGGAGATGCGCGCGGCGGATTGCCTGCGCCAGCTGGATCGGCCCGAAGAGGCGATCGAGCAATACGAGAAGATCCTGGCGGGCAATCCGAGCCGCCAGGAGGTCGAGAAGGTCGAGGAGCGGATCGCGCTCTGCCAAATCGGCCTGAAGCGTTACAGCGACGCCGTGCAGGAAATCGAGAAGATCATCGCGGCGAATCCGCGCTATACGAGCATGCCCGCGCTCCTCCTGACCGAGGGCCTGTGCCTGGAAGAGATGAAACAACTCTCCGACGCGAAGACGCGCTATAGCGACCTGCTGGCCTTGTATCCGCGGAGCATGGAATCGCGGATGGCGCAGGCGCGGCTGGACGATCTGTCGCGGCCCTTGCTGACGGTGCGCGAGGCGGCGGCTCCGCCATCCGTCGCGCCGACGGGAGTGGCAACCCCCGCGTCGCCAACCCCGGGCGCCGCTCCCGCCAACGGCCCCGCTTCCCCCCGGTCGAAGATGAGCATCACCATCGAGACGCCGCGGCCCGCCACGCGCTAGCCCGGATTCACTTCGTGCTTCCCTGTTCGGCAATCTGCATCTAATACTTTCGCATGCCTCCGCGCGCTCCCAAACTGACGGCCCACACCATCGCGCTTGTCGGCCTGATCGCCCTCGCCATCGCGTTTTTCTTCCCGGCGTTGCTGAAGATCAACTCGGTAGTCGTCGGGCAAGCCAGTTGCGACGCGCCGTCGATGTTCTACCCGCTGCGCGATTTCGCCAACCGCGAGTTGCAGGGCGGACGGCTGCCCCTCTGGAATCCCTACGTCTTTTGCGGCCATCCATTCCACGCCGAAGGCCAGGGCGCGGTCTTCTATCCGGTCAACCTGCTGCTGGCGTGGCTGCCCCCCGCGGCGGCGATGAACGTGTTCGCCCTGCTGCATTTCATCGGCGCGGGACTTTTCTTCTACCTCTGGCTGCGCGAGATGGGGTTGGGCGTTTTCGCCGCCTGGTTTGGCGCGGCGGTCTATATGCTTTGCTCCGGCCCGATTTCACGATTCTACGCCGGCCACTATACGATCATCCCGTTCCTCGCGCTGGCGCCGGCGGCGCTGTATCTGTGGGAGACGTGGCGGCGGCGCGGCGGCGGCGCTCCGTTGGTCGCGCTGACGCTGGCCTATGGCGGCATGGCGCTGGCCGGCTACCCGCAGCTCCTGCTGTATTTCTCGATGTATTTCGGCTTCCACGTTCTGTTCGACGTGGCGAAGGGCGCGCGTAAGGGCAGCGCGAAGGCGGCGGCTTTCCCCGTCGCCGCCGTGGCGGGCGTGGTCGTGGCCGGCGCGTTGCTGGCCGCCGTGCAGTTGTTTCCTTCCTACGATTTCGCCCGCTATTCGTTCCGGCAAGAAGCTTCGTTCGAGTTCGCCGGCAGCTTCTCGTTCGCGCCGGAGAATTTCCTGACGCTCCTGGCGCCGACGTTCTTTGGCCCGTTGGACCCGACGGGGCCCTCGGTGGCGGACCTGTACTGGGGACGCAATTACCTGTGGGAAATGTGGATCTACATCGGGATTCTGCCCCTGGCGCTGGCGGCGTTGGCGATGGCGCGCATTCGTTCTCGAGCCGCCGTGGCGCATACGATCGCCGTCTTCGTTTTTCTCCTGTTGGCGCTGGGACGCCATACGCCTCTGTTCGCCCTGTGCTACCGCGTCATTCCGTTCTTCCGCTTCTTTCGCGGCAGCTCCAAGTTCCTCTTCTTTGCACAGATCTCCCTGTGCGCGCTGGCTGCGATGGGCGCCGCGCGGCTGTTGAGGCCGTTGGACGAGCGAAGCGCGCGGGGCGATCGCCGATTGGTGCTGGCGTTCCTGATCGCGATGTTCGCGGTCGGCGTCCTCCTGCTCCTGCGCTATGGGGTTTATCCTTCCGGCCCGGATTCGCCCTGGCGGCGGCTGATCGCCTGGCGTTTCGCCCAGGATGAAAACTACCTGTATCCCAAGGGACGGTTTCCCGATCCCGCCGCCGCGTGGGTTTGCGCTGGATGGTCTCTCGCGCGGCTTCTGCTGTTGGCGGGCGCGGGCGCGGCGGTTGTCTTCTTATGGCCGAGGATTCCGAAGCGCCGCTATGGGATGGAGACGGCTTTGGCGATCCTGGCGATCCCCGAACTCTGGGCGTTCAGCCACGGGGCGTTTCGGACGACTCCCACGGCGGCCGTGGCGATTCCCGCGCCGCTTGTGGCGCCCGTAAGGCAGGCCCAGGACGCGCCGGCGCGCGTGCTGGCGACCATCTTCCAGTCCAACGCGTTCTCGATCGCGCGGGTGGAGACGATCCGCGGCTACGCGGGCAACATCACCGCGCGCTATAACGACTTCCTGACAGTCGTGGAAAAGGCGTCGCGCGACATGTCCATGGTCACCGCGCCGCTCGGACGATCCATCCCCGCGGCCTTGCTTCGCCCCAACGTCGGCTTCCTGTTGACGCTTCGCCCCGCCTCCCCGCCCGCCGGCGTTCAGGAAGTCGCTTCGATGGGCCAGGCCGTGCTGTATCGATATGACAAGGCCGCGCCCCGGGCGGCGTTCTCGGCGAGTTGGCGGATCGTGCCGGATGCGATGATTGCGCCGGACGCGGTGGAGAAAGACGCCGACGCTTTATTGCAAACCGACTGGGTTGAGTCGTCCGACCCGGCGCCGTTCGAGGGCCTCGCGCCGCCGGTCGAGTCGGACCGCATTGAATGGCGGGAGCGCTGGGCGTCGCACATCGCATGTTCCACCTCGGCGGCCGGCCCGCGCTTGCTGGTGTTGAGCGATTCCTACGACCCGAACTGGCGCTGCCGCATCGACGGCCGCGCCACGCCGATCTACCCGGCGAACATCGCCTTCCGCGCGGTGGTCGTGCCGGCGGGAGAGCATCGCGTGGAGTTCGACTACGCGCCGCGCTCGTTCTACATCGGGCTGGGGGTCAGCCTGGTTGTTCTTCTCGCCGCGCTCGGCTTCTTCGCCGTCTTTCGGTTTCGCCCAAAGTTACAGTCCGAGGCTGCCATCGCTGAAGACGAGGGACGAGTGGCGAAACCCAAGCGAGCAAAACACAAACGCGGCTCGTAGTGGCGCAGGCTTTCCAGCCGGTGGTCCTTCGGTCTGCCGTCGCTCGGGAAGACTCACAGGTTGAAGAGCCGGCGCCACGCTCACCGCGAAGACAGAATGGGGAGTATGGAGTCCCGCCTTCAGGCGGAATCGCGCGAGTCTTAATCGCAATCGGATTCCCGTATTCCGCCTGAAGGCGGGACTCCATACTCCCCTCGGTTGTCGCTGCCTTACAGTTGTTCGACCAGACACGAGAAACGTGAAACCCGAAACGCCATTCCGCGGTTTACGGCGCCAGGCGATCGAGGGCTTTGAGGAATTCCTGCGCCGCGCGGTCGTAGGGCGAGACCGGCGCCTGGCCCGGCTTGCGGCCATTGGGATATTCGACGCGTTCGCGCACATGCTGCAACTGGAAGCGCATGTTCTCCAGCTGCGAGGGGTTCATCAGGATTTGCAGCGTGCGGTCGGCGAGGTTCTGCCCCGTCGCCTCGTCCTGCAGCAGTTCCGGCACGATGCGTTCGCCCGCGACCACGTTGGCCAATCCGATGTAGGGCAGGTTGATCACGCGCTTGCCCACCTGCCACGTCAGCCACGACGTCTTGTAGAGGATGACCATCGGCACGCCGAGAAAGGCCGTCTCCAGCGTCGCGGTGCCCGAGGCGACCCAGGCGAAGTCGGCCGCCGCGCGCAGGTTGTAGCGATACGCGTTGGCGATGATGACCTCCACGGCGAACTGGTCAAGGAGCGAGTCCACCATCGCCCGCGGAATGGTCGAGGCCAGCGGCAGGACGAACTGCGCTTCGGGCACGGCGCTGACGACCTGCTCGGCCGCCTCGAGCATGATGGGGAGCAGGCTGCGCACCTCGCCCGCGCGGCTGCCGGGCAGGAGCGAGATGATCGGGCGCTCGGGATCGACGGCGAAGTGCGCGCAAACCTCCTGCTTCGTCATCGTGATCTTCATCAGGTCGAGCAGCGGATGGCCGACGAAGGTGGCGTCGGCGCCGTATTCGCGGAACAGCCGCTCCTCGAACGGGAAAATCGTCAGCATCTTATCGAGGATTTCCGGAAACGCCTTGGCGCGGCTTTCGTGCCAGGCCCACGTCTGCGGGCAGATGTAATAGACGACGGGCAGGCGGTAGGACTTCGCCTTGCGGGCCACGCGCAGGTTGAAGCCGGGATAATCGACGAGCAGCACGGCGTCGGGCGGCTCGTGCGCGAAGCGGTCTTCGATCAGGCGGAACAGGCGGTGAATCTCGCCGAGGTTTTTCAGGATGCCGGTCAGGCCGATGATGGCGAGGTCTTCGACGATGTTGCGGCGCAGGCGCACCCCGGCGGCGGCCATGTTCGGCCCGCCGAGGCCCTCAAAGGCGAGCTGGCCGTCGCGGGCTCGGGCCGCGCGGACCAGGTTCGCGGCGTGCAGGTCGCCGCTGGCCTCGCCCGCGATAATGAAGATGCGCCTGGGACGTGTGGTCATTTGGCAGACCGGATGGACGGAGTGGACGGCGTGGACGAAATGGACAAAGTGGACACGGGAGGTCGGAGTAACCCGGCCGCTTTGTCCATTGCGTCCATTGCGTCCATTGCGTCCATTCCGTCCACCGCTCTTTCTCACCTCTTCGCCCCGTCGTCCAACTTCGGGGCGATGGCTTCGAAGTAGCCGCGCGCCACCGTGCGGATCTGTTCGGCGATCTGCACGGCGAGTTCCAGCGCCTGGGTGGCCGCTTCGCCATCGACCAGCGGGCGCGTGCCCTGTTCCACACAGTCGAGGAAATGGTCCAGTTCCAGCGCCAGTTTATCCTCCATCTTCACCCGGATGCGCTTGCGAACGATCTCGAAGCGCGGATCGCCGTCCTTTCCCTGGGGCAGTTCGACCCGCCGGTAGATCTCCATCGACTGCCGGTCGTAATCCAGAGAGATGTAGGCGTTGTCCTGCCAGATGCGGATCTTGCGCATTTTCGACGGCGTGACGCGGCTGGCGGTGACGTTGGCGATGCACCCGTCGGCGAACTTGATGCGGACGTTGGCGATGTCTTCGCTGGGCGAGAGGATCGGCACGCCGACCGCCTCGAAGCTGGCGATCGGCGCCGGCGCGATTTGCAGCAGGATGTCCAGGTCGTGGATCATCAGATCGAGCACGACGCCGACGTCGCGCACCCGCGGGTCGTACGGGCCGACGCGGTGGCATTCGACGAACTTCGGCGCCGTAAGGATGTCGCGCAGCTTGCGCACCGCCGCATTGAACCGCTCGATGTGCCCGACCTGCAGGATGCACTTGTGCTTGCGCGCCAGGTTGATCAGCGCCCGCGCCTCGCGCACGTTGCTGGCGATGGGCTTCTCCACCAGGACGTGCACGCCGGCTTCCAGGAAATCCTTGGCGACCTCATAGTGCGCCGGCGTGGGGACCACCACGCTGACGGCGTCGACGAGGCCCAGCAGGCGGCGATGATCGAAGAAGGATTGCGTGCGGCAGGCCTTGGCGATGCGCGTCGCGGCGCCCTCGTTCACGTCCACGACGCCGACGAGCGCGCAACGGGGGTTCTCCGAGAAAATGCGCGCGTGATGCTGGCCCAGGTGGCCGACGCCGATCACGCCGACTCGTATTTTCTGCATGGCCGGTGAGTTCTAGTCCAAGGATTCGTTCAATCGGCAATCGGAAATCGGAAATCCTTCAGCCGCCCGTCCCCTGCGCCGGCGCGTTCGGCGATTGCGCCGCCATTACGCCGCCCGGCGTCGCGGGCGCGCCAGGGATTGATCGGGAAACACCGGTGGGCGTTCGCACGCTCTTCGGCGCGCTCAACGCGCTGGGAGCGCCGTCGACGCCCTCCACCCCGGCGGCGTAATAGTAAGTCCGGCCGGGCCGCGCTCCCGTATCGCGGAAGACTGGATCGCGCACGCGGCCGACCAATTCAAATGGGTCGTTCAAACTGTCGGCGCGGTAAAACAGATAGCTGCGGATCGGCGTTCCGGCGGCGGGCTCGGCGCGCACGATCACCGCGCCATCGACCACCTGCGCGTCGCGGACCGCCGTGACGATCCGCCCGCCCCCCTCGATGGAAAACGGCTCCTTGAACACGGTCAACTCGACCTTGTCCTTGGGGCCGACCAGCCGGCAGGTCGCCACGCAGTAGTTCGAGGACTGGCCCGGCGGGATCGTGTAGCGCACGCCGTAGCGCCCCGGCTTCATTTCGACCATGGGAATGCTCTGCGCCACGGCGCCCAGATCCAGGTAGGCCTTCAACCCCGGAGTGCCCTGGAACTCCACGCCGATCGCGTCGCCGACCTTCAGCGGGTTGCGCGGCAGCCTCAGTTTCACGTCGCGCAACGTGTAGGCGCCTTGGTGCGAAGCCTTCTCCGGGTAGTCGGGAATGCCGGCGACGACCCGATCGAAGAAATCCTTGAAGGTCTGCTCGACCTCGTCGTCGCGCAAATGCCACAGCGCCGTGAACGGCGACGTGACCACGTCGGTGATGCCCAGCGGGGGAGCGAACTTGGCGTTCCGGGCGCGGGCCTCGTTGCGATAGAGAACCGCCCCCGTGCGCGCATCGATCATCTCCAAGCGGATGCGGACCTTGATGTGCGAGTAATACAGGAACCAGAACTTCGAGACCGCCGTCAGCTGCCCCGCCAGAATCGCGTCGGCCAGCCCCGATTGGCGAATCACCGGCGGCGGCAACTCGCCCGGCGCCAAACGATGTTCCGCGGCCAGCTGCGCCAACGTCGAATCCACGTGGTCCAGTTCAATGTCCTGATAATGGTGGCCGCTGATGGCCGAGTAAAATGACTGACGCGCCATTGCATCGGCGTTCTTGACGCCGCTGTCGTTGGCGAAGGGGAGGACCGCGAGGGAACGGGGCGGATTCTGCTCAAACGCCCGCTGATCCGCGAACGGAGCGTCGCGATAGAACATGTGCGAGCAGCCGGACAGGGCGAACGCCGCGGCCAACCCCAGCGCCGTGCCGCGCGCCATCCCGCCCCGCGTGAGCGTCGAGTTAAACTTCCACATCATGCTTTCCCAGCGCCGCCGGCGACCGGGAGCGGCCCATCGCGCCGGCAAGCACCAATATTGTCAACAGATACGGCGACATCTCAATCCACGAGCGCGGCACGCCGCGCAGACCCGCGTTTTGCAGGCGGATCTGCGCCGCCTCGATCAAGCCGAAACACAACGCCGCCGCCGCCGCGCCCCACGGAGTCCACTTCCCGACGATCATCGCGGCGATGGCCATGTAGCCGCGGCCCGCCGACATCTGGTCGGAGTAGCGCGCCTGGCTCATCGCCAACCACGCGCCTCCCAGGCTGGCGGCCATGCACCCCACGATCACGCCCGCCGCGCGAGTCCGCGCGATGCGCACGCCAGCGGCGCGGGCGGCTTCCAAATTCTCGCCCGCGGCGCGCAGATGCAAGCCAAACCGCGTGCGGCCGAGCATCCACGCCGTTCCCGCCGTCAACGCCAGCGCCCCGACGGTCAGCGGGTGAAACAGATCGCTCCACGGCGCCGGCGCTTTCGCCTGGAGCCATTGCGGCGCGTGGTAGACCACAATCTCCGGCGAATTGCTGGCCGAGTGGTAAAGAACCTGCAACAAAAACGGACTCAGCCCCGCCGCCAGAAGATTGACCGCCAAACCGCACAGAATGTGGTTGGCGCGGCAGGCCACCGCGGTCAGCGCCATCACGGCGCCGATCGCCGCGCCGGTGGCCGCCGAAGCCGCCAGGCCGACGAGCAGCGCCGCCGGCGGTCCGGCGCGCCCGCCGCCGACGGCCGCCGTCGCCGCGACGAACGCAAACGCCGACAGCAGGAGCACGCCTTCCAACGCCAGGTTGGCCACGCCGCCGCGCTCGGAGATCACCCCGCCCAACGCCGCGTACACATAGGGCGTCGAGATCCGAATCCCTTGCAGCGCAAGGCCCAGCGACACG
>JAPLSS010000888.1 GCA_026398515.1 Candidatus Sumerlaeota bacterium
GCCATCCTGGCCGCCATCGCCGTGCCGAACTTCCTGGAGGCGCAGACGCGCTCGAAGGTGTCGCGGGCCAAGGCCGATGAGCGCTCGATGGCCACGGCCATCGAATCGTACCAGGTCGATTGGAACATGCCGCCCGTCGGGCCGTGGATTCGCAACCCCACCAACCCCAACAACACCAACCAAGTGGCGGGGTACATCGGATGGCAGTATGATCCGGGGCCGCGCAACGTGCAGGCGCAGTCGCTGTTGACCACGCCGATTGCTTACATCACCACCTTGGCGCGCGATCCGTTCAAGGGGCGTGGGACGTACGCCAGGAACGCCGCGGCCGTGGAGGATATCGCCGGGGGCGGGTTGTGGTTCCAGTATCACGAGTTCGTCATGCCCAATCGGTTTTTCATGGACAAAGGAACCACCGCGCAGAAGAAGAACAATGCGTGGTGTGTTGCCTACCGGCTGGGCTATACGTGGGCGTTCTATAGCGTCGGGCCGTCCCGCAACACGTCGGGCGGGGTCCAAAACGTAGTGCAGCTTGGTTTCGGCCCGAACCCAGCTACGCTCGATCCCGATGTCACGTATTACGCCTACGATCCGACCAACGGCACGGTGAGCGAGGGCTGGATCATCCGCACGAACAAGGGCGTGTTCACGGCGCCGGGGCAGTGAGACAGCGCCGGCGCGGCGTTCGGAAGCGGATAAGAATCGGCGGTTGAGTGGCGTGGGCCGCCGGCCCGCGCGTTCTTGGGTTTACGGCGCACACTGCGCGGGCCGGCGGCCCATGAAAAATTGCCGCGAACCGATGGTTGATTAGCTCCCCGTCCGCGTGGTACCAATAAAAACGCGCGGTGTATCGCGTTTCTCCAAAGTCTTCGGCGAGAGGCGTACGATTCTCGGAAGCCACTCTTCGAAATTGCAGCCATTTGACTTTCGAGAAACGCCGTCTTGCGGAAAAAGACTCTCGAGAATCGCTCAGGACCGCTTGTGGATTGACAGGCTCAGACTCTTTGGGGAGAAGGAGGAGCGCCATGAAGAAACAGCGGGTTGTATTCTCGTTAGGGTTTACCTTGATTGAGTTGTTGATCGTCGTCGCGATCATCGCCATTCTGGCGGCCATCGCCGTGCCGAACTTCCTGGAGGCGCAAACGCGCTCGAAGGTGTCGCGCGCCAAAGCCGACGAGCGCAGCTTCGCCACGGCGGTCGAAGCCTACTCCGTGGATTGGAACCTGCCGCCGCCGGGATTGTCCGCGCACGACAGTGGCTCGAACGGGCTTCCCGGCTGTGTCAGGCGGCAGGTGCAGGGCGTATACGATTTGCCCAATCTGCTCGCCCAGTCGTATCTGACCACCCCGATCGCCTATCTCACGGGGATCTTGCATGATCCGTTCGAGACCAAGGGAAGGATCCAGAAGACCGTGAGCCAAACCAAGCATTTTGCCTTTCACTATGAAGACTCGTGGTGTCCCTACAATTACCTCCTGAGCAAAGGGCAAAAGAACCATACGGCCGTCCGCTCCTACCAAAATGGCTACACGTGGGTCATATACAGCATCGGCCCGTCCCGCCAAAGCAACGGAACGATTAGCGAAGTTCTTACAGGGACGGTGATCAACCCGGACAAAGTTAACGTTTCCTATGATCCGACGAACGGCACGGTGTCGGTCGGCTGGATCATCCGGACCAACAAGGGCCAGTTCACCACGCCGGGAACGTAAGCGGACGGGGGCCGCGAGTGGCGATGGCCGCATAGTAGCGCCGGGTGTCTAGCCGGTACTGATGCGCCTTTGCGGCGCGCGAACGATACCGGCTGGACAGCCGCCGCTACTTCGCCGCCGGCGGCCGGGCCGACACGAAGTAGATCTCCTCGTCGATCGCCGTCTCCGGTCGCCAGCCGCTCTTCTCCAACTCGCCCGCCAGACTCCCGGCCGCCGGCAACGCGTGCGCGCGCACGCCGGACGGCGCGACAAAGCCGTGAATGGCGTTGACGCTTTCACGCGACAGCGAGTGCGCCACGATCAACCGCCCGTCCGGCTTGAGCATCGAAGCGAACATCTTTAGGTGCGCCTCGACGTGGTCGAGGTGGGGCCACAGGTTCAGACACAGCGCCGCGTCGTAGGAACTCTCCGGCAAGCTCAGCTCCAGGGCCATCGCCTGGTGGAACCGCACCCACGCGAAATGCACGCGGCGGCGGCAGGCGCGCACCATCGCCGGGGCGACTTCGCACGCGTCGATGCGGCCCTCCGGCCCGACCCGCGGGGCCAGCAGCCGGGTAAAGCGCCCCGCCCCGCAGCCGGGCTCGAACAGCCACGCGCCCGGCCGCACGCCGCACAACTCCAGGATGCGGTCCACGCCCTTGCGCTCGTCGGGATCGAAATCGAGAAACAGCCCGGCGCGCAGCGCGTCGTTGAAGTAGCGCGCCATCGCTTCGCGGTTCACGGGATGCTCGTCCGCCGCCGGATGGGTCATTTCGCCGCCTGCCTGTGCAGGGTTGGAATTCTATCCGGAAGGCCGAGAGTTGTCGAGGGGGATCGGGGGTTTGAGAGACCCCATGGACTTAGTGGACGCGATGGACGCAATGGACGTGATGGACGTAATGGACCCACGGACCCCATAAGACCTCCATGTCCTTTGAGTCCTTGGGGTCCTTGGGGTTCTTTTGCCTGCCACAACCCCTTGATCCTCTCTTCCGGATCGCTTACTCTTTCGTGGCGCGTTTCCGCCAACCTCTCCGCAAAGGACCCCACGGCAATGCCCCCACTGCGCCTCGGCTTTCTGGCCTCTCACGGCGGCTCGAACATGCAGGCCATCTTCGACGCCGTCCGCGCCGGCCGCCTGCAAGCGGACCTGGCGCTCGTCATCAGCAACAACTCCGAATCGCCGGCGCTGGACCGCGCCCGGGCCGCCGGCGCGCCCTGGCGCCACCTGAGCTCGGCGACGCATCCCGACCCCGACGCGCTGGACGAGGCGATCCTCGGCGCGCTGCGCGAACACGGGGTCAACGTCGTGTGCCTCGCCGGCTACATGAAGCGCCTGG
>JAPLSS010000441.1 GCA_026398515.1 Candidatus Sumerlaeota bacterium
ATTCATCCAGGGTGTCATAGTCGTCTTCAGGCGGGGCAAGAGCGTATCGCCTCCATACTTGTTGCCATGCTCTCCGTTTGCCTTCCAAAGCCTCTCAGCCAGATCGTCAAGACAGACACGAACCACAGAAGTCGTCTTCGGAAGGCCAGCTTCATTGGAACACTTCCGCAGGAGCCGAATCTGCTCGATCCTGTCGATCCCCACAAAAAGGGGCGAGTGTGTCGCATATACGATCTGCGTCCTCTGGGAGACTCCTGGAATGCTGCCCGACGCCAGCCTATGGAGAACATCAGCAAAGTGTCGTTGTCTGCTTGGGTGCTGATAAAGCTCAGGTTCCTCGACAGCAAGCACAAAACATGGAACCTTCACTTTCACCTCGTCGCCCCGCGGCGAAACATCGCGGGCAATTGTCTGCGCAAGTGCCAAATGTTGCAGCATTGCAAGAATGAACGCCCGTTGCAGACCATGCCCGGTTCGCCCAACATCCGCTTCAAACTCATCCTCGATTAGCTTCGCGTCAGCTTGCGGCATTGGTATATCTACCTCCGTCAGGTCTCGCCATTTCAACGCAAGTCGTGAATCGGGGACAAAACTCTGAAGGGTCTTTGTGATGCTGTCGCCCAGATTGCTTAGCTCTGGCAGGTTCTCTGGATTCATGATCTCCTCGTAGCGAGCTTGAGTTTCCTCCTTGAGTTTCTTATACGCTTCCCTCGAAGCAAGGACGCTCCTGACGACCAGGTCCATCAACAATGAGAAAACCGTACCCCTGCCTTCCCGGGCGTCATCGGAAGCCTCTTTCACTGCGGGAACGAACAGGAAACGGGTGCACTTCCCGAGATAACCCGTCCCAACACTCGTAAAGCCGAAGAAACGCCCGTCGTCGCGATGTCTCTGGCATAAGCCTGGATTATCTTCTTCCCAACTGGCCATCGCTTGGAGGGCCGCGTCCTGGTTGCTCCACTTCGGCAGCCCATAATCGTCGCGAATCGCATCATACTTGGGCCGCTGCTCCCTGGCTCCCCCAGCCTCCCTAACCTCTTTGAACTCCGTCTTCTGAAGGCTCGAGCCATGGTATGTTCCTGAGGGCTTCCCCGCGTTCCATTCGAACACGCGCTCCACTGTGAGTGTATCAGCTTGCATGTAGCGCGCGAACTGCTCTCGCGCCTCAGCCGACAGGACCTTGAACGTCACCGCGATTACCACAGGATTTAGCGTGTTCCGGTTATAGTAGTCTTCTTCCGCCGGCTTGAGCGACTGGTCGTAGAACAAGTTCAATGCATACAAGAACGTGGATTTCCCCGAGCCGTTCCTCCCTACCAAGGCGGTAAGCATGTCGCATGTTAGAGTCTCATCAAGGACAGAGCGGAAGTTCTGAACTCGGACCGAAAGGATGATCATAAGGGCCTCCTATTTCAGACTCTGTGCAAGACATTTGACCTTGACGAGGCAGGAGAAGAGTCATCCCTTCTCGCAACCATTTACGCTCTCCTCATGCGGAATTCGAATTCGTCGCAAATTCAGGGACAGGATACAAATTACGCCGTTCTGAACACTACTCCCCAGCCCCGGCGTGGTGCGCGTCCCGACCTTTCTCCGCAACGTCTGAATTTACCCCTGGGGTTGGGATGCAAGGGCACCACCCCCCGAATCCAACGGTTGTGATTCCTCACCCGGAAACGGGCGCAGCCGACTACAACACGTGGAATCATACGCGGCTCGGCAAAACGTGCAAGGGATTTCTGCAACAACCGGGAGTTTCGGAGATTCAGGCGGTTCAGGAACGGTCTGCCGAATCTCCTCGAAGCGTCTCGTTGAGCCGTCGCGCCGTTCTCACTCTTCCCACCCTTCGCGCGCTCCCCTTTGCGATTCTGTTCCCCTAGGACCCCGCAAGCGTCCCTAAGGGAATTGACTCTGTTGTTCTTTTCGTATATGATTCGTTCGGCGCATTGCGCCCGATGGAGCCGGACTCAGGACCGCCGAAGCCTCAAATCGCAAAAACGAAAAATGAACAAACGAACCCAATTTCGCCGGGCCCAACTCCAGGCCGATCAACGATCTGCGAAAAACGCCTTTCCAAAACGAACCCAATTCCGCTCCCCGCGCCGCGCTTCAGTGCGGACCTGGAGGTTCGCGCTCCGGCAAACGCCGCTTCCTCGCCTGTCGTGGGGAATTCGGACTCGCCGTCGGCGTCTTCCCTGCCGGTCTTCTTGAGGAGCGCGGGGGGTCTTCAGTTCATTCCAAATCGCGTCCATCTCTTCCAGCGTCCTCTTGCCGGGTTCCGCGGCACAATTTCATTGCCGGATGAAAAGCGCCGATAAGAGAATCGCCGCCACAGGGGACGCAGGGGCCCGGGGGTATGAGGGAGCGCTGATCGAGAGGATGCTCTCATGGTCGTTCGACGGTTTCCCGCGCTTTTCTTTCTGTTCGGCCTTCCCCTCTTCGTCCGCGGGCAATCGACGCCTCCCGCCATTGATGGCGCATTGCCGCCGCCATTGCCCCTCCTGCCGGCGACCAATTGGTGGAACGCCAACGTGAGCCAGGCGCCCCTCGATCCCCACAGTCAACAGATCATCGACTTCATCAACAACGGCGGCAATCGCCCGCTGCATCCGGATTGGGGCGCCGCGCCCTACGGCATTCCGTATTGCACCGTGGCGGGCGATCAGCCGCTGGCGAACGTCGTCTTCCAGTACGATGACGAGAGCGACCACGCCGCCCCCGGCCGGCCGCCGGGCTATCCGATTCCCACCGAAGCCAAGACCCAGGCCGGGTGGATCGAAGGCTGCGTCGCCGGCGGCGGCGCCAGCGGCGACCGCCACATGCTGATCGTCGATTGCGATCACCGAATCCTGTTTGAACTCTACGCGCTGCATTGGGTCGCGTCGCGCAATCGCTGGGAGGCGGGATCGGGGGCGATCTGGCCGCTCGATGACAACACCCGCCGTCCCGACACCTGGACCAGCGCCGATGCGGCGGGCCTGGCGATTCTGCCCGGCCTCGTGCGCTACGACGAGGTCTACGGCCCCGATCCGATCCGCCACGCCTTTCGATTCACCGTGCGGGACAGCGCCGGGTATTGCGTCTATCCGGCCTCGCACGTCGCCGGCGGCAATCCCAGCGCGCCTCCGCTGGGCGCGCGGCTGCGGCTCAAGGCCGGCGTGGACATCTCCACCTTCGATCCGCACGTCCAAAAGATCTTCCAGGCCATGAAGACCTACGGGCTGATTCTGGCCGACAACGGTTCGGACATGTATATCACCGGCTCCTACGACCCGCGCTGGGACATGGACGTCTACGTCCCGGCGTTCCGGGGATTGCACGCGAGCGACTTCGAAGCGATCCAGCTGGGCTGGAAACCCTCGAGCGCGGCGAGCCAAGCGAGGCTGTGGACGCAGTGTCCCTGAAGGTCATCACCGTCCAATGACGGGAAAACGCCACGGGCGCCTCGCCTTTTCACAAGGCGAGGGGACCCCGTGGCGCAATACAACCTGGCGCTGACGATTTCCAGGACCGTCAAGGACCACTCGCGCGACGGGGAAGCGATGGCCGAATGGGAACGCTATCTGAAAATCGCCCTGAACGATCCCTAATTCGTAATTCGAGGACAGGATACGAATTACCCGGCACCGAACGCCATTCCCCACCCGGCGTAACGCCCGCCTCGTCCTTTCGGCATCGACCGTGGTGGCACCAGTGTAGAGGTAGTCGCGGTTCGTGGTGAGGGTCAAAGTGCCCGCGCCGGTCTTGGTCAGGGCGGTGGTAGTGGCGGTGATGCCGACGTTGAGGGTGAGG
>JAPLSS010000824.1 GCA_026398515.1 Candidatus Sumerlaeota bacterium
ACTCGCCAGCGATTGCACTTCCACCCGGTACTGCGATGCGCCCGCCCCCGGCGTCCACGTGAACAGGACCTGCCCCGGCGCCACGTACGCTCCGCCCGAAGGCGCGAGCGGCTTGACCGCTCCCGGGGCGGCGTCGGCCGGCGCGTCGGCGGCTTCGAACCGCAAGTCGCGCGCTTCCGTCGGTTGGCTCTGGTTGCCCGCGCCGTCCACCGCGACGACGTACCAACGGGCCTGCCCCGGCGCCGGATTCTGGTACGGGAGGCGCGGGGCTCTCAAGCGGGCAAACGCGTGGCTTTCCCACCGCGGCTGCGCGTTAGCGGCGCCGGCGGGACGTTCGATCTCGACCACGCAGGTGTAGGATACGCCGCTTTCGTCCGACACCGGGCTCCACTCCAGCGTGACCGCCCGTTGCGGCGAGCGCACGACCATGCCCGCTTCCGGGGAAATCAGGCCGGGAGTCGGCGGCGCCTGTTGGTCCACGCGCGCCGCCGCCGGCTGGACGGGCCGCGACGTCGCGCCCGGCGCGTCGGTGGCGGCGCCTTCGCCGTGATAGGTGAAATTGTGCCACGCGCTCCACGGTCCCTCGACCCCGCCGATGGTGGCGCGAATTCGCACGCGCCCGCGCTTCAGCACCTCATGCTCGGCGCTCTTGCTCAACCCGCTCAGGTTGCGGTAGAACTCCGATTTCCAGGTGTTGGTCTGGGCGTCATACGTTTGTTTCTCCAGCGTGTAGCGCGCATCGGGCACTTCGGCCCACTTGCAGATCACATAATCCTCGTCGTCGTCGCGGATCGCTCCATCGGCCGGGTTGAGCAGGTCGGGAATCGGAATTCGCGGGTCGCCGGACGAGTCCTGGGCCGCCGCCGTCGTTTCCGCGGCGGGCGCCGGCGCGCCGCCTTCTCCCGGCATGGCCGCGGGGGCCGCGGTCGGCCGGGGGGTGATCTTCGGCGTCGCGACCGGTTTCTTGGCTTTGGCGACCGATGGGGGAATCCCCGCGATCGAGCGGCTGATCGGGCGGCCTCCGCCGGTTTCCGGCATGGTCAGCGCCTTCAGATCCTCTTGCCGCTGCGAGCTGTCCTTCGTGTCGAAGGAGAAACTCCGCCAGGCGCTGGGCGGCCCTTCGCGTCCATCGCCGTCGACGGCCCGCACTCTCCAGCGCCCCCGGTAGTCGCCGGGGGGGACGTGCTGGACGCTGCCGCCTTCGACGTTGCGGTAGAACTCGGAGCGCCCGCTGGTTCCCCCGCCCCCGTCGACGAACGGGAAGAGCGTTTGGACTTCCACCGTATAGCGCAAGCCGGCGTCCGAGGCGGGTTTCCACGAGAGGGTGACTTCGCGCGGGTAACTAGAAAGTTTCGCGCCATCGGCGGGGGAGAGGGGGGTGATTTCGGGCAACGAGGCCGATCCCTCCGGCGCCCCGCCGCCGGCGCCGCTCAATTCCGGTGCCAGCGCCGATTCCCGCGCCAAGGCCGGCTCGGGGCCTTCGGGAATGGCCGGCAGGAACTCGGGCCGCACTCCTTCCTCCGCGGGCGCCGCCGGGCCGCCGGCTTCGGCGGCCGTTTCGGCCGGGGTGGGTCCGGGCGTGTGCATGACGACGTGGTCCGCGGCGGGCGTCGCGGCAGGCGCCGGCTGCGCTGGGGCGGCGGGCGCCGGAGTCGGCCGCGGGGTCTGCGACTCGACGTTCGCTCCGGCCTGGAGGCGCGTGTCGAAGGTGAAGGCGCGCCACACGGATTTCTGTCCGATATTGCCCGCTCCATCGACCGCCCAGACCCGCCATTGGGCCTGCTGGTCGCCGATGTGCACGTAATCCAGAAGCGTGTCGGCGAGCGGCCCGAACGTCCGCGAACGCCAGACGCCCACCCCGCCGGCGGCCTTCGGGTAATAGGTCTGGATTTCCACGTAGTATTGCACGCCGCTGCGGTCTTTGACGGGCTCCCATTCCAAGCGCACCGTGCGCGGATAATGATGGAACACCTCCTGGTCCTTCGGGTAGCGAAGGCGGGGGGTGTCGGGGGCGGAGGTGTCCGCCGCATGGGCGGCGGCGGCCAGAAGAAGCGCCAGGACTCCGGCGCCGGCAGAATATGACTTCACTCGCGAGGGCCTCGCTTTCACCATTGGAAAAAAGCCGCGGCCGTTGCGGCCCCGCCGCGACTCTGTGGACCGTTATGCTTGCCTAATCGCGCGCCGCCTGTAAAGCGCATTGGACGCGCGAGATAAGGTCAGAAAACTCGTTCCATGTCAAGGGCGGCGGGCAAGCGCGCCGTAAAAGAGGACTGCCACGAGGCGACAAATCGTTCATG
>JAPLSS010000116.1 GCA_026398515.1 Candidatus Sumerlaeota bacterium
CCAGAAGCGCCAAGCCGGGCATGCGCATCACCAGCCCGATCATGATCAGCAGCCACGGCAGGTAGCCCCCGCCAAACGCAGCCACGGGAACCAGGGCGGTGCGCAACGCCAGCGGCGCGTAATGATGGGCGTGCTGCAACGCGTGCCCCGCCTCGTGCAACGCCACGCCCACCGAGGCCACCGACTGCCCGCCGTAGACATCCGGCGACAGCCTCAGGGTCCGCGACCGGGGGTCATAGTGGTCGCTCAACAGGCCGCTCGATCTCTCAATAGAGACATCCGTCAAGCCCGCGCGCGACAGCATCACCGATGCCGCCTCGGCGCCCGTCATGCCGGACGAGTTTCGCACGCGCTTCCACTTGGCGAACGTCGATTGCACCAGGAACGAGGCGAACAGGGCGAACAGAATCGCCGGCCCGACGAAGATTAGGTAACGTGGGTCAAAAAACAACATAGTTCTCAATTCCTTTCTTCTCCAAGGTCTCTCCCCGAGAACCCTTGCCAACTCTCAGCTTCGCGCCGCCGCGCCTGCCTTGTCAATCAGAACCCGACGATTGATCGGCTCAGCGGATCGCTCCGCCACGCTCCGGCGTGTAGCATGTACGGAAAACGCAATCTTCGGGCCAGGGACAGGGCGGTATGGAGAAGATTGAAAACAATGGGGATACGCGGTTGGCGGGGAAGGGAAATCGGGTCAATTTGGCGCGACATGCGAAACGCGACGTTGCAGAAGGCCGGTCTTGCCCCTCGGCTCCGCTCGGGAACTGCGTCCGAGGCTGGCTTCGGCGGGGCAGACCGGCGTCCAGTCCACCCCGGACGCAGTTCCCGAGCCTGTCGAGGGGCAGGGAGGGCCTACTCGGGTTCTCGTTGGAATCGCCTGGTTTCTGTCAATTCGGCAGGACGACGGTGAACTTGGTCCCCTTGCCCACCGTGCTTTCCACCAGCATCCGGCCGCCGTGCTCCTGGAAGGTCTTGTTGGTGACCGCCAGGCCGAGCCCGGTGCCCTTCGATCCCTTGGTGCTGTAGAACGGGGCGAAGACCTTGTCCAGGTCCTCGGGGGCGATGCCTGATCCGGTGTCTTCGATGTCGATGAACAGCGCGCCCTGGGAGTCATCCAACGAGATCGGAATCATCTCGCCGCTGTTGGCCGCCACTTGGCGCGCGCGCACCTCGACCCGCCCTTCGTTGTCCAACGCGTCCACCGCGTTTTCCACGAGATTCAGAAGCGCGCGGAAGATCTGCTCCGGATCGGCGGACAGCAGCAGGCCTTTCGGTGTGACGCTGTGCGCCAAGACGGCGTTCTTTGTCTGGGCGCGCGAGGCCACGGTGTTGATCGCTTCGACGATGACCGGCTCGATCTCGAAGCGGCTGCGCACCGGCTCGCGCTCGCGCTTGGAGTAGTCCAGCATGTCCAGGGCCATCGCGGAGAGGCGCTGGAAGTTGCGCTTGACCAGGCCCCAGCCCTTGTCCGTCAGGTCCCAGTCGCGCATCTCGCGCGCCTTCTCGCAGATGGAAATGCCGCCGCGCAGGCTGGTGACGATGCTCTTCATGCTGTGGGCCACGCCGGCCACGGTCTGGCCGACGGTGGCCAGGCGCGCCGCCTGCAGGTTGGCCTCGTACAGGCGGGCGTTCTCGATGGAAATCGCCGCCTGCGCGGCCAGGATCGTCGCCGTGCGCAGGTCCTGCTGGCGGAAGCGCGGCGCCGGGGTCAGCCGGTTCAGGTTGATCGTCCCCTGCACCATGCCGCGCGCGCGCAACGGAATGCACATCGAGGAGACCAAGGCGTGCCGGTCGCCTATCGCCGAGAAGCGCGTATCGTCCACGCGCTCGTGCAGCAGGAGCGGCTGGTCGTTGTCGATGACCCATTCGGCGATGGACCCTTTGCGCGGAATGTAGCCTTTCTTCGTGATCTCCTCGGGCAGGCCGCGCGCCGCGAGCATCTGCAGGCGGTCGGTGTCCCGGTCGAAGAGCAGAATCGAGGCCTGGTGGGCCATCAGGTCGGCGATCATCAAGTCCAGGATCTTCTCCAGCAGCGGGTCCAGTTCCAGCATCGAACCCATGGCCAGGCAGATTTCCATGAGGGTCGACAGGTCGCGCTGCGACGCCCCCTCGCGCTCCGTCAGCCGTGCGGCGATCTCGCGCAGGTGCGCCGCGACGACTTCCCAGTCGATCGGCTCGGAATAGACGTGGCGCACGCCGCTGCGCTGGATGAGCTGCCGCATGCGCGGGCTGGTCGGCGGGGTGATGAGCGCCAGGACCGCCTGCGGCAGGCGCGCCTGGATGCGTCCGATGGTCAGCAGGTCGCTTTCGCCGAATTCGCGCACGGGGTCGCCGCCGAAATCGGCCAGAACGACCGACGAGGTCAGCGCCATTTCCGCCGGCGTGGTCAACTCCTCGATTTGAGAGGCCACCGATTGGGCCGAATACCACTGGCTCAACCGTCCGCTGAAGGCTTCGATGAGGTTGCGGCTTCGCGCCGAAAACAGATACAGCCGGGGGCGGTTGTCGCTGTCGGTCTTGAACGGGGTGGCGGTCGTGGGCGAGTTCGTCATGCCGGGCTCTCTTGTGGGCGCAGCCATGAAACCTGGAAAACCTGGGTGTCCTCTAGGCCCTGTCCGACCCAGGGGAAGATCTTCTCGATCTTCGCCTGCATCGTCTCCACGGTGAATGGCTTGACGATGTAATTGGTCACGCCGCTCTTCGCCGCGTCGAGAACGTTCCGTTTGTCCGCTTCGGCGGTGACCATGAGAACCGGGGTGGCGCTGAGTTTCGGATCGCCGCGGATGGCCCGCGGCAGTTCGATTCCCGTCATGCTGGGCATGTTCCAGTCGGTGACGACAAAGCCATACTGGCCTTTCCTCGGCGCGTTCAGCGCCTGCCGCCCGTCTTCGGCTTCGACGAGGTTCGTGAACCCAATCCGGCGGAGCATGGTCTTGACGATCCGCCGCATGGTCGCGAAATCTTCCACAACCAGCACGGGCATGTTGGGATCTGGCGGCATGGCCACAACTTTCCTTATAATGCGGAGTGCGGAATGCGGAATGCGGAAAGAAGAAACACCAGACTGGACGCCCAACTCTCCGCCATCCTTATCATACTTTCCGAAATGCCGCCTCTTTCTTCATTCCGCATTCCGCACTCCGCATTCACAGCTCCAAAACCTTCATCAACCGGCCGCGCAGGCGCAGGATCGCCTTGGTGTGAATCTGCGACACGCGCGATTCGGTGATTTCCATAATCTCTCCTACTTCCTTCATCGTCAGCTCGTCGTAATAGTAAAGCGAAACTACGAGTCTTTCTTTCTCCGGCAACTGGTCGATGGCGTCGGCCACGATGTGGTAGATCTGGTCGAGGTTGACCACGTCGGCCGGGCTGAGCGCTTCGGGATCGGCCAGGCACTCCAGCAGATTGCGGTCGGAGGAATCGTCGTTGTCGCCGCGCAACTCTTCGATGGAGATCAGCGAGATGCCGCGCGCCTCCATCAGCATCTCATTGAACTCTTGGTCGGAGACGCCCAGGAGGCCCATGACCTCGACGTCGTTGGCCGGTCGCCCCAGCCGCTGCTCCAGCTCCGCGTACGCCTTCTCCAGGCGCGAGGCTTTCTGGCGCGCCGAGCGGGGCATCCAGTCCAGGGCGCGCAGCTCGTCGAGGATGGCGCCCTTGACGCGGAATTCGGCGTAGGTCTTGAACTTGATCTTGCGGTGGGAGTCGAACTTGTCGATCGCGTCCATCAAGCCGATGATCCCGGCGTTGATCAGGTCGTCGATTTCCACGTGAGACGGGAGGCGCGCCGCGATGCGGTTGGCCACGTACTTCACCAACGGCAGATGCTCCATGACCATGGCGTTGCGCTTCTCGATGCCGTCTTTCGGCGCGGCGGCGCTCTTCGCGTAGGCCTTTACAACCGTTGTCATGGCTTCGACTCCCCAGGCGCTGTTCTGTTGGTAGCGACGCCTTCAGGCGTTTCGTTCAAACGGCTAACGCCGTCGCTACGAACTCAAGGCGTTCGTCACATCTCTCCCGCCGGCGCGGCCCGCAACAGCCGCCGCCAGAAGAACCCCAGACTGCCGTCCAACTCCGCCACCGTCAGGTTGGCCAGGCGCGGGGCGATCGAGCGAATCTGCGAGGAGAACGCGCAGTCGGGGAATTGCTCGAGGACCGGCCGCTGCGCCCGCACCGCGTCCGGAACGCGCGGATCGAGCGTCAGGCAGCCCAGATAGCCCAGCGAAACGCCGCCCAGGTGGCGGTCGGCGGTATCGGTCAGGTTCTGATACACGCGGCGCCCCTCGGCTTCCGACGAGGCCTCATTGACCAGGATCTCGAACCGCTTTTGCGCATGGTTCAGGAAGAGGATCTTGATCAGGGCATAGGCGTCGGTGCGCGAGGTCGGCTCCGGGGTGACGACCACGACGGTGGCCTGCGCGGCCAGGTTGAAGTAAATGACGTTCGCGGAGATGCCCGCGCCCGTGTCGATCAGCACGATGTCGTAGCGCCCCTCGATCTCCTCCAGCGCGTCCATGAGGCGGACCTTGGCGCCCTCGTCCAGTTCGCCCATCGTCTCCACGCCCGAGCCCGCCGGCAGAATCTCGATGCCCGCCGGCCCGCGCACGAGGATCTCGCTGACGCGCTTCACGCCTTCGATCACATGGTGCAGGTCGTATTGGGGCCGCAGCCCCAGAATCACGTCGATATTGGCCAGCCCCAGATCGGCGTCCAAGACCAGCACCCGCTTGCGCCGCTTCTGCAAGGCGATGGCGACGTTGGCGGCAAACGAGGTCTTGCCCACCCCGCCTTTGCCGCTGGTCACGGCGATCACCTTCGTCGGCCGGTCGGCCGTTTCCGGCCGGTCGGACCAGGGGCT
>JAPLSS010000595.1 GCA_026398515.1 Candidatus Sumerlaeota bacterium
GATCCGCGGCTCGGTCGTCGGCCTGCGCAGCATCGTCCGCGCCGGCGCCCGCATCGAGCGCTCGGTCCTCATGGGCGCCGACGAATACGACGAATACCCCATCTTCTCGCGCCCCGAGACGGGCACGGAGTTGGGCGTGGGGCGCGGGACCGTCATCGAAGGCGCCATCGTCGACAAGAACGCCCGCATCGGCCGCGACTGCCGCATCGTCAACGAGAAGCGCCTCGCCCACGCCGACCATCCGCTCTACGCCATCCGCGACGGCATCGTCATCATTCGGAAAAACGCGGTGATTCCCGATGGAACGGCGATTTGATCGCAACGCCTGAGGCCCCCCTGATCCTTCAAGAGACCGCCGTTGCGCCGGCAGCGCCCAGCAAACCCAGCCCCGACAGGGGCGTCTGCCTGTAGCCGGGGGTGACCGAGGAGGCGTCGCTCGCGACGCCGAACGAAGGGAACCCCCGGTCAGACCCGTACGTCAGAGCCCCGACGGGGCGACTGAGCGCCGAGTCTCCGAAGATCAGGCACCCCTGTGGGGCTTTGCCTGCGGAGGGCGATATCCGGGGCTTCTCTTCGTTCACCCCCGGCTACATGCAGACGCCCCTATCGGGGCTGGCCGTGAAAAGCGCCGGAGTCTCTCCGGCGCGGATGCGGAAACGCCACGGGGACGGATCAGATTCATGAAGGATCAGCTTGGGGCCCGCGCCCGCTGATTCTCCCATTGCGCAATCGGCGCGGATCGGGTACGAGAAGGCATCTGCATTTTACGGAGGCCGCCCTTGATGAGCCACCCCGAGTTTTCGTTCCCCTGGCCGGCCACGCGCCCGCCGATTGAGACGTACAAAACCGACCTGGGCATCGGCATCGTCGGATACGGGAAGATCGTGCGGGCGGCGCACATGCCCGCGTACGAGCAGGCCGGCTTGCGCGTCGTGGCGGCGGCCGACATCGCCGAGAGCGCCCGCACCGCCGCCAAGGCCGCCGGCATTCCCCACGTCTTCGTCGACTACCACGACCTGCTGGCCTCTCCCGACGTGCAGGTGGTCGACCTGGAGCTGGACCATTCCATCCAACAGGTGCGGCTGGATGTCATCAAAGCCGCCGCCGAGGCGAAGAAGCCCGTGCTCGTCCACAAACCCATGGCGACGGACCTGGAAACGGCCATGGCGATGGTCGAGGCGGCGGAGAAGGGCGGCATCCCGCTGGCGGTCAACCAGAACATGCGCTACGGCCCGGCCTGTTACGCGATCAAGGGCTTGCTGGCGCCGGAACGCCTGGGACGCGCGGGGGTGCTGGAGGTGCAGAACCTCGTGCGCATCGCCAACAACAAACCGATGGCGTTCAACCGCCAAGGACAGATGCTCGCCTGGTTCATCCATCACGTCGACCTGATCCGCTGGTGGGCCGACTCGGAGCCGACACTGGTCTTCGCGCGCAACGCCCAGGGCGCGACGGTGTTCACTTTTGAATTCGCCAGCGGGGCCATCGCGACACTTCTGGAGATCACCGCCCAAAGCGTCGAGAGCGAAACGCCATTGCGCGTGTGGGCCGAACGCGGCGCCGCCCGCGGCAATCACCGCTGGAACCCGTGGGTCCACTGGCCGCAGGACTGGGTCGAATTCCGCTCGATCGCGTTTCCGAAAGAGGTGGGCTGGGTGTCGCTGAAGATGCCGGGCGAGCCGAACCCGTTCTTCGGCCGCCAGGCGCGCTACGACGTGAACGCGCCGGTGGCGGGCTTCATCGGGGTGATGGCCGACTTCATGCAGTCGATCGCCGAAGGCCGCCCCGCGCCCACCAACGCGCGTGACAACCTGCTCAGTCTGCGCATGTGCTTCGCCGCGGAGAAGTCGGCGGCGGAATGCCGGCCCATCGATCCGCGGAGTCTGTGAGCGCGGAGCCGGGCGTTCAGGCGGCGCGTTTGCGGGCGGGATCGACGGGATTTGCGGGATACGGGCTTTCCACGCTGGGCGCGGCATCGATCTGGATTTCGACGGAGCATAGGCCGGAAAGCCCGCGCCACCCACAGCCGTTCAAGGCTTCCACTGGCTCTTCAGATAAGGAACCAGGCCCGAGGCTTCCTTCGGCCCGACCAGGACCTCCCAGCCCGACTCCTCGTTCAGCGATGCGCTGATAACCGCAACATAACCAGGGATGACGACCTTGCGGTGGCCGACGCGCGATTCGACCCCGCTTTCCTTGAGCGCCTTGGCGATGATCTTGCCGTTGAACTTGTCCGCCGCCCACGCGGTCAGCACGCTTTGGCCCTCGGTGTCCACGGGCAGGATGAACGAGGGGACGCGCGAGGCTTCGACCTCGGACTCCACGGAGTAATACGAGAGGGCGAAATTCGTCGTCACCAGCACCGGCGCGTCCGTGCCGGGATTGCCCACCGTGTGAAGCGTCGAATCCACCAGCGCCGGCTTTTGCGGGTCGGTGTAGATGTCCTGGCGCGAGGTCAGGATGCCGAGGATCTCCTCGGGGCGCGTCGTGTCGACGACCACCAGCGCCGCATACTTCAGAACATACCAACACGCCTCCACAAGCGTCTGCGCCGAATCCCCGCCCGTGGCCAGCATGGCGATCGGATAGCCCATGGGGCGAAACTTCTTGACGATAGCCGCGCGCCGACTCTGGCTCAGGAACTCCAGCGCCGCCTTCGCTTTCATCGGCCCCGGCGCGAGCATGAACTCCTTCAATCCCGCCGCGCGCGCCGCCTCGGACGATGCGACCAAAGCATCGAACCCCGGCGCCTGAAGGCAGATCGGCAGTCCGAGTTCCTTCGCCATGTCAAACGCCTTCGCGCCGGCGGCCGCCGCATCCATCAGCCACAAGAGCGGCCGCTCCTCCCGCAACGCCTCGCCGGCGGCGCGGAGACTCTCCACGTTCGCACTGACCAACGCCAGCGCCTTGCGCGACGCCCGGCTGGCCGCGCGCGCGGCTTCGACGAACCCCCGCGGTTGCCCGGACACGTTGAACACCGCCGCCATATCGACCTTGAGCGTCGCGCCCAGGCGTTCGAATTTCAGCGACGCGATCTGGCGGCCACGCTCTTCGATGGCCGTGGAGGCCAAGGAGTCATTGACACAAATCGCGATCGCCGTCGGATGCTGGAACTTCCCCTCGTGGCGATAGAGCGAGGTCTCCTGCCCCAGTTCGATGGCCCGCTCCCCCGCGCCGATCTTCACCAGTTGCTGCGGCGGCGCGCTGGCTTCCTCCAGAGCGGCGCGCGCCTTCGGGTCCAGCGGCGGGCATTGGTCCAGCCCCGCCTGCCCCGCGGCGACCTTCATGGCGAACGCCAGGCACGTCGGCAGCCCGCACTGCTTGCAGTTGGTCTTCGGCAGGCTCTTGTAGATTTCCAGACCGGTTAGCGCCATCCAACAGATCTCCAGGAAGATATGGCTCGGAGTGCGACCTTTAGGTCGTACAAAGCCCAATAAGACCACTACGACCTCAAGGTCGCACTCCGAACCTACAACAGCGACAGCATCGTCAGCGCGGGGTGCTCGACCGCCGCCAGGTGCGCCATCAACGCGTCGCTGTCCAGCGCGATCGTTTCGTCCGCGATCTTGTCGACAAACCCGTCCAACCCCAACGCCCGCGCGCGTCGTTCGATCTGAGGCCCAACGGCCTCCTTCAACTCCTTGGGCATCCACACCAGCCGCGGCAGGCCCCCTTCGGCCGAAATGAACTTGCGCGAACTGAGGTACAGCTTCCCGACGCCCACGAACCCCGGAGTTTGCGCGCCCCCGCCGACCGCGCCCGCCAGCGTGCTGAACGGCATGCCGATTGGCGTCTCGCCCGTGTATTCGCGGTTGACCGCGATCACGCCGTTGCATTCGGGGATGATGGCCACGATCACTTCGAAGCACCCGCACGAGGTCATCGGGTTCTCCATCAATGAATACGCGGAGAAACGTTCGATGGTGCGATTCGAGTGGGCGTAAACGAACTTGTTGACTTCTTCCCATTCGCCGAGGCGCGGGTCGATCTCCCGCCCCTTCTTGATCGGTTGGTTTGGCCCGGTGGGGTTGATTTCGTACGCCGCCTGGCCGTCGAGCCAGTTGTAGGCGCCGCACAGGCCCAGGCGCTCCGGGGTGATGATGCAGACGTGGTTCGGCGCAAACGACTGGCACAACGTGCAGGAGTAGAAGGTGTCGACCGTCTCGTCGGTCATGTTGGCCACGCGCGCGTCGCGGGCGTCGAAAATCGGAAGCGCCCGCTGCGTCAGCGCCAGCACGTCGTCCTTCTTCGTGAAGATCGTGGCCTGCGCCCGGTCGATGATCCCTCCGAACTCCTGCTGCAACTTCGCGGACAGGATCACGCCGAGGTGGCGCAGCCGGAACCCGTCTTTGAAGGCGTTCTTCGAGATGCGCACCCAGATCTGGTCGCGCTGCGCGATGTGCATGACTCCCATGGCGTGGTTGATGAAGCGGTGGAACTGCCGCTCCAGAATTCCTTCAAAGTCCGGTTTCATCTTGCGCCCGCCGACCTCGACCAGAATCCCCAGGGGCATCGCCGAGCCTTCGGGCGCGTTGTCGATGTCGTCCCCGACCATGGTGACCTTGCCGTCTTCGATCTCCTCGGCGTCGCGGCTGACGAGCAGTTCCACGCCTTTGGAGTACTTGCTGCCGAACTGGATCCGCATGTCCTCGCGCCGCACGCGCTCGCCTTCGAAGGCCGCCGCGTAGGCCACCGGAACGTCGATTTCCTCCACGCGCACCTTTACGCCGCGCGTGCGGATCGCGGTCTGCACCATCTTGCTGTAATCCGTCTCGCGGACCAGCGCCTCGTAGGTCGTCACGCCGGTCGGACGCACTTCGGGAGTCGACGGATGATCCGAGATCACCGGGAACCCCATGAGAATGGCGCCCGCGCCGACGGCGTACCAGTCGTCGGGGATGGGGCCGAACGTGAGGCCGAAGGCGAAGATGCGTTCGCGGGTATATCGTAAGTTGTTGAGGAACTCGCCTTTCTTGTGGCCGCCGAAGGTCAGCGCGCCGCGCATCGCCCAGTTCAGCACGTAGATCGCGGAAACCGTGTCGCGCCCGACCGGAACGATGTAGGTGTTCCAGCCCATCTCGACGCCTTCCTCGACCAACTGATCAAACATCGAGCGGCCATCGCGGTTGCAGATAAGAAACGAAAGGATATTGCGCTGCTGGAGGGCGCGGACCGTCTTGACCGCGATTTCGTTGGTCGGCGCGGGGCCGAGGAT
>JAPLSS010000429.1 GCA_026398515.1 Candidatus Sumerlaeota bacterium
GGGGAGCGCGACGAAGATGACCGGACCGGGGACGACGCTCTCGTATACCTATTCGGGGACCGCGCCCACGAGCGAGAACTACGACAGCGGGGTCGGGTTCCAGTTCGCCAACAACGGCGCGGGGATGCGGCTGGCTTCAGCAACCCCGGCCGGCGAGGAGTTTTGGAACTACTACGACTCGCTCGGGCGCTTGACGCTGGTCTGGTACGGGGAGGGCGGGGGCGCCAACCTCGCCACCTTCCAGTACGACGCGACCACGAACCGCCTGATGACGCGCGTCTCCTACGACCCGGCCAACGGGGCCAAGCACGTCGAAGCCTCTTACTCCTACGACGGCGCCGGGCGGCTGACCCGCGTGGGCAGCCAGGGGTATGACTCCGACGGCGCCCCGGCGGACTTCTGCGCCATCTCTTACGCGTTCAACGCCGCGGGGAACGTCACCAAGGCCATCCTCGACGACAACGCGAACTCGTATCTGGCGTACCAGTACGACGCGCTGGACCGCCTGACGCGGGAGCAACGCGCCGGCACGTCGTTCGATTACCTCAACGAGTACTGGTACGACGCCGCGGGCAACCGCACGAAACTGGCCTACACCCACGGCGGCTCGACCGCGACGACCGCGTATCAATACGACGACAACTACCGTCTGACCAAGTCGACCAAGGACGGGACGGACACGACGTATCAATGGGACGCCGCAGGCAACCTGACCCACAAGGCCACCACGAGCGGCGACACGTGGGAATACCAGTGGGACGCGCGCGACAAGATGACCAAGGTCCGCAAGCAGCCCAACGGCGGCTCGATGGCCGACGTGGCGACGTACACCTACGATCCCCAGGGCCGGCGCTACGAGAAGCGCACGCTTGGGGGAATGAAACTCCAGCGCTACTACCAGGACGGCCTGACCCCGGTCGTGGAGACGGTCAACGTCCCCAGCGCGACGATCGCGCACCGCTCCGTCCCTGGCGCGCTGGGCAACGTCATCCAGACCTGCAACACCTCGACCGGCGCCCAGACCTTCTACGCCTACGACCGCCTGGGCAACGTCCTGGCGACCTTCGACGCCGACGGCGCCAAAACCGCCCCCGTCATGGACGCCTTCGGCAATGTGCTGTCTGGAACAGGGCAAGCGTTTGGATTGACGACGAAGCAATTCGATGGGGACATGGCGCTGTATTACTTCAATGCAAGATGGTACGATCCGGTTACCTGTCTTTTTGTTTCTCGCGATGTAAAGGCTCCCATAAAAGAGCATCCGTACACCTTAGCGCATGGCAATGCGGCAAACTTTGTCGACACTGATGGCTGGGGGATGGGGGCCTGCTGCGTGGCAATAGCTGCGTACCTCGCTTCAGCTATAGAAGTCGGCGTTGTGTGTACCGCCGCCATCGCAGCTCCAACGCCCGTAAGCTTATTGGCTTGCGCATATAGGATCGGTATCTTAACGGCGGCTTATATAGCTATGGCGTGTAATGGGGGCATTCCGGGAACACTGCCCGCGCTTCCAATGCCGTGCGACGGGGTCAATACCGGCATTGCTAGGTCGCACTGCTGCGAAGGCTACTGCGGATCCGGAGAGGGAGCTGAATATCAGTGCTATCGGGCCTGCATGAACAATTGGAATAGGCTTCCGGTAAACAGCGATCCAACGCATCCCCCGGGCAGGCATTAACCTTGACCTTACACGAACTGGTGTGGCCTTAGGCTACGTCTTTCCCTTTCTGTTGATTCATAGAAGTCGTGGGTGTGGACGAAAGTGTTTTTGACTGAAGAACGGCAAGGCCACCTAGACTGGTGGAAGGCTGTTCTTTTGCGTCTTCCACCGATGAATCGATATGCAGCACGCGGGCGGACATAGCTCTTTGCCTCTGAGGAAGGACAACTCATCTATGATGGATTCCGGTTTGAGAGATTACAAAGCGCGAGTTCCTGGAAGCAGGGCTCGTAAACTGTTCCCCTTAGTGTACACCTTACGGCGCGCCACTAAACTGGCTGTTCAATGGGTCCACGGCACCTATACTCGGTTGCCCACCGCCCTTAGGAAAGTCGAGTTCGTAGTATTCTTATTCAGAACAGTTTGTGTGGTTCTGCTCAGTTCGATGTGGATAGGGGGGTGGCTCTTCGGCCAGTCAAACGTGGAACCCATCATCTGGGCCATCCTCGCTGTTTTTTGGATTGATGTTGCCTATGGATTTCTGCGGCGCTTTCGGTACCGATAAGGTTCGCCCAGTTTTCGCTGAATGCGGGGACGGTCGACTAATTGCAGCAACGTGGGTGCCCGAGGCTACGATGTGGGCGGGCGTATGACGAATGTCGATTTTTCCCTGCCTGGGATGACGAACCGAGGAATTAGAGGTAGAGCAGAGCGCAGGCGAGGGCGCCTGTAGGCCAACGGCTTCCGGTGTGTCGACCGTTTCCGGTGGCATGGCAAAGAGCCGCCGGGCCGTGCGTCCGGTTTCTTGCGCCCCCGCATCGAACCGTGCGAGCGGCTTTCCCGCGCCGGCGCTTGGAGTCGTCTGTCAGCCACAGCAACTGCGGCGACGCTTCCTCGAATTCCACTCCCGGAGGCCGCTGGTCTGCTCGCACGGGTCGGGTCCGACCGCCGCTGCCAGCGCCGAGCGGCGCCCGGCCCCTTCACGCGCCGCTTTCGAGCTTTTCCGTCAGCCAGACGTTGATGAGGGTTTCCGTGGAGATGCCGCGTTGGCGCGCGCGCCGCAGGAGCTTCTGGGCCAGTTCCGGCTCCAGGGCGGCGAGGAATTGGTGGGACTGAATATCGACCTGGAATCGCGCCTCGCGGGTCTGGTCCCAATAGTCCGACAGATCGTGAGCATCCCAGAACGCGGCGGCTTCTTCGGCGCTGGCGAAATGGTCCGGGATCGGATCGCGTTTCCTTCTAGCGCTTGCCATAGGTTCTTCGTTCCTTCCTTGTCATGTCCCTGGCGCTGATGACCAGCGCCTCGCCCGACGCCTTGTGCACGAAGAGAATCACGAGATAGCGTCCGGCGTCGGTCCGGCCCATCGCGGCGTAGAGGTTTTCGCCCTGGACATCGCCTTTCTCCAACAAGCGAAAACGGACGCCCGACGAACCTAGGGCCTCATCGACTTCGCCCGTCGACACATTGTGTTTCCAGGCCAGCTTGTCCACGATGTCTCGCAGCCAGAGGATGCCGGTGATCTTCATGACTGCCGCCTCGGGACCGCTGGTTTGTCCTTGCGCGCCCGTAACCAGGGGGATGGCCCCTGAATCGCGCGCCGCAAGACAAACCAAAGTGTTTCACAACTGGGCCACCAAGGTCAAGCATGTTGCGCCGGCCCTCGGCGAGGCAACTGCCCAATCCGGGGGGCGCGTTGTGCATCCTGACGATGCTTGCCTGACCGGCGGCATAACTGGCTGCGAGCTGACCGGGCGGATGACCGGGGTGGACTTTTCGCTGGCGGCGATGACCGACTTGGCGATACAATACGACGCCATGGGGAACGCGACGAAGATGACCGGTCCGGGGACGACGCTCTCGTATACGTATTCGGGGACCGCGCCCACGAGCGAGAGCTACGACAGCGGGGTCGGGTTCCAGTTCGCCAACAACGGGGCGGGGATGCGCCTTGCCTCGCAGACCCCGGCCGGCGAGGAGTTTTGGAACTACTATGACTCGCTCGGCCGCCTGACGCAGGTCTGGCCCCCGCGCTCATGCCAACCTGGCCGCCATCTACTACGACTCCGAGGCAATCCTCGATGGCAACTCGAACTCGCATTTCGCCCACGAGTATGACGCGCTGGACCGCCTGACGCGCGAGGAGCGGGGGAACTGTATCGCAATGGGCCGGCCGCCCCAATCCCCCGCCCGCGAATGACGCGAATCACGAAGATTGTCTTTCTGCCTTCCGCTCTTCGTGATTCCGTCGATCCGTCCGCCGGCGATGGCCGATTTCATCATCCGTTTTATCTAGCCAATGCGCCCGGACTTATTGCAACGTAGGAAGTGCGGCGGATGCCTGCCGTAGGTTTGAATGATTCCTTTTGAGCCCCGCGATGTCCGTGAAGCCGGCGCCTGATTCCGATTTTCGGATCCATGTCCTGCTGCACCTGCCGCTGCTCGCCCTGCTGGTCCTGGGGTTCGCCATGCCGTGGCTCGACGCGGGGCTGCCGCCCGAGGATTTCCCCGCCAACGCCGCCTGGTTTGACGACATCTCGCGGTGGACATTGGCAGGCGACCTGGGGCAGTGGTGGGCGCCGCAGTGGCTGATGGGCGTTCCCCGCACGCTCGTCTTCAGCAAGATCCTGGCGTACTGGATTCCGCTTCCGTTTCGGGCGTTGGGAAACGCCGCGAAAATGGGGACAGTCACCTATTTCGCGGGCAGAGGATGCAGCGAACGGCTGAAACCGTTGACCGCGAAATAGGCGACTGTCCCCGTTTTCCGGGTCATGGCTCATGCTTCAGCGTCATGTAAATCGTGATCGGACGCGTGAAACCGCTCTCGGAGCCTTCGTCGGTCACATAGTTGCCGGGGGTGTCGCCGGGCTGCGGATGGGAGTCCTGCTCCAACACCAAGTCGCGGCTCTTGCCCGGCGCCGGCATGGCCTTGGTCTTCTGATCCCACGTCTGCTTTTGATCGGGGTTGAGATCGATCGCCCGCGTCCCGGCTCCCTTGTCCTGCGACTCTGCGATGTCCTCGAACTCCTGAACCCTGTCCGGCGCGACCACCAGGCACAATTCCTCTTCGCCGGGGTCGCCTTTGAAGGCGAACGCGCCCTTCTCCGAGGGGATCGTGCGCGTCTCGCGGGACGGCACATGGTTGTCGCGCCCGGCCGATGGCTCCTATCTCAGCACGATCTACCCCTCGGACAAGGACCGGCGGCACGAGCAAAACGGCATCGTCGTACGGGTCGTCGAATACACGATCGACGGCCAAGCCGACAACGAGCCCTTCTACCGCCTGATCACCGCCATTGTGGACCCCGCGCAAGCGCCGGCGGCGGAACTGGCGGCCTTGTATCACG
>JAPLSS010000940.1 GCA_026398515.1 Candidatus Sumerlaeota bacterium
TGATATCCGCGTTGTGAATGATCTGCTCGACGGCCTCGCGGGCCCGCGGATCGGTTTCGGTGTAAGCGCCGACGCGCTGGCCGCCGGGAATCTGGAGGCGTTCGATCTGTTGCGCCAGATCGCGCCAGGCTTTGCCGACCGCCTCGCGCTTGGCCATCAGGCGGCGGGTCTCCTTGCTGGGGAAGCTGGAGGGCGGGCTGCCGGTGGCCGCGGCGGTCACGGTCCGCCGCGCCCAGTCGGCGCCGGGGCGGTCCGTCTTGGCCTCGGGCTTGGCCTCGGGCGGGTTGGTCAGCTGCTGTTCCAGCGCGGCCAGCTCGTCGTTGTGGGCGCGCCCGTTGACGCGAATGATCTGCGGCTCATAGCCTTGGGGCTGCGGCGTGACGCAGGCGGCGAGCCCAAGCACGGCGGCCAAGGCGGCGGCCCAGCGAATGAAACGCATCGTCAACGGACTCCCGTCGCGCGGTGTCGCATCGCAATCGCGATGCGCGGCAACCAGTCTAGCGGCTTCGCACATACAGTCCAGCGCAATGCGCGAAGCCGGGAATCGGGCGGTCACTCTGCGCTCGGCGGCTCCACCACAATCGCCTTGGGCGAGGTCGGGCATTCCATCACGCACATCCCGCAGCCGACGCAGCCGTCCTGAATCAAGATCAGGTCTTCGTCGTCCAGGGCGATAGCGTCTTCCCCGATCGGGCAGACGTCCACGCAGGCCTGGCAGTAGTCGCCCTCGGAACGCAGGCAGATGTCGAACTCGAAGCGCGCCCGGCCCATGCGGACCTCGGCGCGCTCGACCGGCGACAGCGCCCCGCTCGGGCACGAGGCGATGCACGGCAGGTCCTCGCACAACACACAGGCCTGGATCTCCGGGTCGATATAGGGCAGGCCGTCGTGCTCCGCGTCCACGTCGCGCGCGATCTGGATGGCGGCCACGGGACACGCCTCGACGCAATGGCCCGAACGCTGGCATACGGAAAGGAACGATTCCTCCGCCATCGCGCCCGGCGGCCGAATCCAGGCCGGCGGCGGCGGAGCCGGCGCGGGGCCGGGGGCCGGCGGAGGCGGCGCGGGCTTGCCCTGCGCGCTTTTCATGCTCTCCGCGGCGACCCGTTGAATCGCCTCCAGCCGATCCTCGACGTTCCGCGCCAATGGTTCAACCGCCTTGCCGAACAGCGCGCGGAAGAACTGCCGGCGCAACAATGCTTTGTCGTCCTGGCTCACTTCTCGACTCACTCCCGTGAAAACCGGGATAGGGAGTCCCGCGTTCAGGCGGCATGCCACAAGCCCTGCTCTGGGACCTGCCATCGCGCATTCCGCCTGAAGGCGGGACTCCATACTCCAGCGAAATTGCGGCCTGCTCGTTTTCATTCGTCCCGAGCGGCCGAACCCTTCTCTATCGCGTCCAGGCGGCGATGCAAACGCCGAATCTCGATCCGCAGCAAATCTAACGCCTTGCGCGCATTCGGCTCGACCGCCGCGCACGAGGCGCAGTGGTAGCGCGTGGCGGCGCTTTTGCGCTCGGGATACTCGTACGGCCGACCGCAGGCGCGGCATGCGCGTTCCGCCATGGTTCCGCTTCTCCTCTCTTCGTCCAAGGGATCTTGTACAGCATTTTGCCCGGCATTGCAACCCTATGAGAATGCGAAGTTTGGCGCGTTCAGGGCGGTTTTCGCGCTCGTGCTCGTGCCCGGCGGTTCTGGCGCCAGAACCGCCGAGCATGGGCATGAGCGCGAGAACGCCACGGACCTCGATGACAGCCGCGCTTCTCGCGTCTTTCCCGCTGCGCAGGCTGGAAAGCCCGCGCCGCTCAAGATACCTCTTGAGTCGCCTCGGGATTCGCGGTTAAATCCGGCGGCAACGCAAAGGAGGGGGATGGCCTTCCATGAGCGTTCCCGAGGAGTCCGCGCGCCACCGCGTAATGATCGTCGACGACGAGGAAGCCACGCTGGCGTCGCTGGATGAGATGCTGCGCGACGCCTTCGAGGTCGTGGCGGCTCACGACGGGTTCGACGCGCTCGAGAAACTGGCCAAGGCCGAGCCGGACCTGGTCCTCCTCGACGTGGCGATGCCGTTGATGGACGGCTTCGAATGCTGCCGCTCCATTCGGAAGAACCCGGCGTGCCAGAACCTCCCGGTGGTGTTTCTCTCGGTGGCCAGCGCCCCCGAAGTCATCAAGAGGACGTACGCGTGCGGGGGCAATCTGTTCATCACCAAGCCGGTCGACGCCGAGCGCCTGGTGCGCAACATCCGCATGTCGCTGGTCGCCGCCGGGCCGCCGCGCCCGAAGCGCTTTCCCATCGAGGCCCTGCGCGAAGGCCGGCGCCCCGCCGAAGCCCGGCGCCAGCCGGCGGCGCCTCCGCCCGCCGAGGCGAAACCGGCCGTTGCGCCCGCGCCCGCCCCCGCCCCGGCCCAGCGGGAGAAGAGCGAGGCGGCGGGGCCCAACAAGCCCCGCGTGATGATCGTCGACGACGACGCGGAGGTCTCCGGCCTGCTGGTACTGGCGTTTCAGGAGAAGTTCGAGATCGTGACCGCGGAGAACGGCCTGGAGGCCATCGAGCGCATTGTCAACTACCAGCCGGACGTCCTGCTCATCGACATCATGATGCCGAAGATGAACGGCTTCCAGCTGTGCCAGTCGCTGCGGCGCAACGCCTCGTATCGCGAAGCGCCGATCCTGTTCCTGACGGCCAAATCCGGCCGCAGCGACCGCGAATTGGCGCGCCGGTGCGGCGCCAACGCCTTCATCACCAAACCCTTCGACATGCAGCGACTGCTTGATCTGATCGAAGAGATCGTCCAGAGGCCGACCTTCCGGGTGCGCGCCAAGACGCACACGCTGAACGAGATCGCCGAACTGGAAATCAAGGAGAGGCACGAGAAAGAGGATCGGCGCCACCAGCGAGACCGGATGGAGGAGTACGACCGGCTCCAGGAGTTCCTCGATCGGTCCAGCTGATCCCTTGCGCATGTGCGGGCCGCGAGTATATATCGCGGCATAAATCATGCGACAACGCCGCTTGATGAAAGTCCCGTTAGTATTGGCAATTCCTCGAGAGCGGCATTGCATTACTTATGCCGCGATCGGTGACGGTTGAGCGAATGCCGTCGGTTTTTCCCCAACGGGCCGAATTGGGTTGAAAGCCCGCCGGGGGCGTCGTACCTTCGGGGATCATGCATCCATCGCGCGCGTCCATTGCGGCGGCCTGGCGTCTGGCCGCGTTTGCCATGGCCCTCCCCGGCGCCGGGTTCCTCTTCGCCGCCGAGGTGGAACTCCCGGCCAGCCTGCCCGCTTCCCTGGCCAAGAGGATCGATCTTCAGCCGATTCCCTGGCTCGATCCCACGGGGTTTCTCCCGCCGCGCCATGCCGGAGGCAATGCGGCGGAACTCTACGCGCAAGCCGTGCAGCACATCCACAAAGCCGCCGGCTATCCGCGCCTGCCTCGGGAGCTCAAGGACTGCCTGGAGGATGCCGAGCTGCGCGAATCGCTGCGCCTGGCGGTCGAAGGCTCAGCGCTCGAGCAGGCCGATTTTCTGGCTCTGTATTCCTACCGCGCGTGGGACAAGGACGGCCTGCCTGACCTGACCGGCGCGCTGGCGGCGCAGCGCGCCCTGGCGCGCAGCGCGCAGTTGTTCGCCGACGCCAAGGAATTTGACAAGGCGCGCGATACGGCCAGAGCCGCCCTCGGCATGGGCGAGCATTACCGGCGCGCCGCGCCCAGCCTGGCGCAAGCGTTGATCGGCGAGACGATGATGGAAGACGGGATGCTCGCGTTGCGCCACATGTACCTCGAATCGGGCGACCGGGCCAATGCGCGCGAGACCGCGCAACGGCTCGCCCGATGCCAGTCCGTCGGCGAGGCCGCGCCCCTGCGCAATGCGGCCGTTCTGCTCGATCTGTGGAAGGACCCCGCGATGGCCTTGCGTGCGTGCGCCGATCCGGACCCCATCGTGCGCTCCGACACGCTCCTGCTGATCGAAGCCTGCTTCCACCCCGACGGCTGGAAGCGCATGCAGTCGGACCCGGATTCCTCCGCCGTGGCCACGCGGCTGCGCGCCGACAAGTCGGCCTGCCAGAAGGCCGTCGCCTCTCTTCTCAACGATCCCAGCCCGATCGTGAGCAAACTGGCGAAGCGGGTGGAGGGAGTCCTGAAGTGAAAGCCCTCCGAATCGCAAAGCGCTCAGCGCTCAGCGGATGGTCTGAACGCCTGGATAGGCCTGGATCTTGGCGTCGCATATCGCCAAAGGACATCTGAGAATCCTGGCGGTGGCCACGATAAGCTGGTCCGCGGGATCGCGGTGAAACCCGCCGGGCAACTCCACCGATTCGGTGATGATCTCGGGAGTGAGTCCTATCAGTGTTACCCCGGGATACCCAAGCGCCTGATCGAACCACGGCTTGAGAGGACGAGGCAGCGTCAGCCGGCCATGCTGAACGAGCTTGGCAACCTCCCAACACGAAATGACGCTCACCCCAATCTCATCGTTCTCGTGAGCGCGGATGGCTTCCGTCTGCGAGGACGACAAGCCGGGCGTCCCATGGACCCACCACAGCCATATGTGGGTATCGAGCAGGATCATTTCGGATTGAGCGCGTCCCAATCGTCTTCGGCCACACTGTCGAAGGGAGCCTTGTATTCGATGGGGAGGCCGCGCAACGGATAACGGTTGCCGTCATCCGGGACGGCGTCCCGGTCGCGAACCACAACGTCCACCTTGTGGCCTGCCAAGCTGGGGAGTCCTCTGACTGTCAGCGTGCCGTCCGGCGCCACCGTGCTCTGCAAATGCACCGCCGCCATCACTCGATCCTCCGCTTGACAGTTTCGGCTAAAGTTGCCGTGCGGGCAAGATGTTTCCTCTCAGACGGATTCCTATACCCCTGTTCCTATTCGACTCCGAGGCTCTTTCGACACTCCCCCACCAAGGCTTTCGCTTCAGTCGGGTCTTTCAATAGAAGCGAGGCGGCGAAGGCGTATTGAAGGGCGGTGGAGTCGCGGCCGTCGGCGTGGGCCTTGAGAGCTTCGGCGAGCAGCTGCTCCGGCGTTTCACTCAGTTTCCTGGGATCGCAAGTGAACCGTCTTGATTTGTACTCGAGAACCAACTGGCCATTCTCAACGCCGATCAGGACCCCGTGGAGCATTCCGCCGTTCTTGAGCGGCAAGGAGACTTCCACGGACGTCGGCGCCGAGGAGGGCCGCGGCCTCCGGCGGCCCGTGGCGGCCGGCGTCGCCGCCGGGCGGGAAGCCGGCGCCGCGGAGGAAGAAGCCGGCGCGCCGGCGGCGGCGGGACGACTGGCGGCGCCGAGCGCGTCCCAGTTCACCGGGATGCGCAGAATGTTGGAGACCGACTGGCGCCGGAGCTCCTCGGGCGTGTCAAACAACTCGTCCAGTTTCGCCGGATCGGTCTGGGGCGACACGCCGCCAATCACCGCATAGACCAGATCGCCTTGGCCGCGCAAATCGCCGCGGGGAACCAGGGCGTCGAAGCGCCCGGCGTCCTCGTCGAATCGGATGTCGCCCGGGGAGACGCTGGTGACGACGTCTTCGCCCTCGAACCGCAAAGCGCCTACGTAGGTTTGAGGCCGCGCCGAAGTTGGGACGGTCCACTGGAACAGAATCGGCGCCGAAGCGACCGGTTGGCCGTCGCGCTGGGCGAACGAGACGAAGCCCGCCTTCAGTTGCAGGGTCGGCCCTGACGCGGGTTCCGAAGCCGGCTCGCCGGACGGGCTGGGCAGGTCGGCCACGGTCGCCAAGCGCGGCGCGGCGAACGTCGGCGCGGGCGCCGAGGAGCCGAAGAGGGGCGTCAAGGCCGGCTGCGGCTGGCCCTCGCTCATGCGAATCAAACCCTCCGCCAGCGCATACTCCTCGTCCGAGACGGGAAACCGCCGCATTAGATCATCCTTTTTGATCTGAGTCAGGAGACCCCAAACCGCCGCCTGCATCGCGCGCGTCGAGGGGTTCGCCCGTTCGGCCGCCTGGAACAGCTTCTGGAGCGGCGGCCGGGGCGCCGAGAGGGTGTAGCGCGCGGCGGAGGAGGGGTTTTCGCGCTGGAAGTTCATGCTGTAGGCTTCGCACACGTAGACGCCGGTTTCGCCCGGCTTCAGTTGAATGACGTCCGTCGGCTCGTAGCGTTGCGGATCGACGCTCCGGCCCCGGATGCGCCGGATGGCGAAGTCGGGGACCGCGGGGTTCCCGCTCAGGGCCACGGCGCCCGGCAACAGCCGCCACGTCCGCTCCTGCGCCGTTTGGTTGACGACCTCCAGGCGCAAGGTGTCGCCCGACGTGCCGCCCAGCGCCGTCGCCACGATCTGCGCTTCGCCGGCGGCGATGGCGACGATCAGCGGGCTGGGCGCGGCCAGCCCGCTCTGAGCGGCCGGCGTCGGCTGCTCGAATGGCGAAGCCTGGCCGACGGCCGCCAGCCACAGAATCGAGAGGAGCTTTGGTGTCAGAAGATGAAGCATGGTTGGGAAAACCGATTCAACCCTTCTTCGGCGCGACGGCCTCGTCGGCGCTCCATTCCACGCGCGGCGCATCCGCCCACAAGCGTTCAAGATCATAATAGCGCCGCGTTTCGGGATTGAACAGATGCACGATCACGTCGCCGTGGTCCAAGAGCATCCAACTCTCCGAATGCTCGCCTTCGATCCCGAACGGCCGGCGCCCCATCTCCTTGCCCAGGTCGTGAATCTTGTGCGCCAGCGCGCGCATCTGCAAGCGCGTGGCGCATGTCGCGATCACGAAGAAGTCGGCGAATCCGCACAACTTCGTGATCTCCAGGATCGCCACGTCGCGCGCCTTGATTTCATCGGCCGTCCGCGCTACGGTCACCGCGAACTGCCGGGTGGGCGAACTGATTCGTCTAATCGTACATTCCCTCCTTGACCAGGGGTTCGGACCGCCGTCCGTACGCCTCGAACGCCCGCTGCGCGCGCGGGTGGACCACGTAGCCGTGCAGGCGAACGCGGGCCATCTTGTATTCCACGGCTTCGGCGAACGCGGCGGGAAAATCGGCGCGGGCCAGGTGGCGCAGCCGCTCCACGCCCTTCCAGTCGCGCGTCGGATCGGTGTAGTCGGCCAGGAAGATGATCTGCGCCAGCGGCGAGATGTCGCGGTCGGCCGTGGGATGCACGCGGATCGCTTCCAAGACGTCCGCATCGGTGACGCCGAAGTCCTGCTCGGCCCACATGGCCGCCGCCAGCGCGTGCCACAGCTTGGGGAACTCGATGTCTTCGGGGCCGATGGAATGGCCGCGTCGTTCCAGATCGGACTTCAGTTTGTCGGGAGGGGTCTCCTTGGCCAGATCGTGCAACAGGCCGGCGGCGGCGGCGGCGACCGGATCGAGCCCGAGCTGGTCGGCCAGCACGGCGCCGTTGTGGGCGACCCCCAGCACGTGCTGAAAGCGGGGGCGCTGGAGCTGCTGCGCCGCGCGGATGTACGCGTCCAAATGCTGGGCCGAATTCAACCGTCCAGACCTCCCGGCGGAAACAAAAACGCCCGCGGGCCAACACGCCCCGCGAGCGCCGAAGAGCATTCGGTGCGGAATTCTCTTCCGCCGTGAGCGCCGCCTGTGAAGCGCCAGTGTCGAATCAATCCTCGCCCATCCCTCCGCGGGACATTCCCCTTTCTGTTTCTCCATTCATTCAACCCGAAAACGCCCCGGAAATCCATTTCTTTTTACAGGCCGGGAGCGCCGAGGGCCACGTCGGCTCCAACAATAAACTCCTGATGATTGGAGCCGACGCGGCCGCCGGCGCTCCCGCCAAGACGCCTTACGCCATCTTCATCTCCAGCCGCCCGATCACGGGCAGCTTGCCCACCAGCGGCAGCGCGTAGTCGAGGAAGGCCTGCGTCACGTCGTTGCCTTCGTCGTTGATGAACTCGCGGGGCATCGACTTGGTGTGCTTCGCCAGCTGCTCCAGCTTCGCCAGCCCGTACGTCACGCCATACGCGGGGCCCGCCTTGCGCCGGATCACCACGCTGCCGTCCTGGTCGCGCCGCAAGGCGAAGCGCACCGCGTGGCGACCGACGGCGAAGGCTTCCTTGGCGTCGACCTCGGAGACCACGCCCGGGAAGCAGCGCTGCAGATAGCCGAAGGTGTCGGCGCGCACCCGCGGCGCCTTCCCCAGGATCGGCTCCATGTGCCGGGCCACCAGGCCGGCGAGGTGATCGCCGAGCGCGCCGGAGCCGCTGAGCTGCTTGTTCCCGTGGGCGTCGACTCCGCTGATGAACCGGGCGGCGATCTCTTCGCCGTCTTGGTCCTGAATGCCCTCGGAGACCGCGATGACGCAGCGGCCCGCCTTCGCATAGACGCGCTCGACGTCGGCCAGGAACTTCTTCTCGTCGAACTCGACTTCCGGCGCGTAGATCAAATGCGGCCCGTCGTCGTCGTGCTGGCGCCCGAGAGCCGCGGCCGCGGTCAGGAAGCCGGCGTGGCGTCCCATGACGACGTTGATCTTGATGCCGCGCAACGACACGTTGTCCAGGTTGTCGCCCATGAACGCCTGGGCCACGAAGCGCGCCGCCGAGCCATAGCCCGGGCAGTGGTCGGTGACCAGCAGGTCGTTGTCGATCGTCTTGGGGATGTGGATCAGGCGCAGCTCATAGCCGGCGTCGCGCCCCATGTCGTTGATCAGGTGGGCGGTCTCGGCGCTGTCGTTGCCGCCGATGTAGAAGAAGTAGCGCACGTCGCGGCGGCGGCAGATTTCGAACACCCGCTTGCATTCGTCGGGCGAGGGCTTGTGGCGCACCGAGCCCAGGGCCGCCGACGGCGTTCTGGCCACGTCGTCGAGCGTGGACCCGTTCTGGGCGAACAGGTCGATGAAATTCTCTTTGAGGATGCCGTCGACGCCGTGCCGCGCGCCGAGGAAGCCGGTGACGCGGTCCCGGTTCTTCATCGCCTCCTTGACCGCGCCGACGAGGCTCTGGTTGATGACGCAGGTCGGTCCGCCCGACTGTCCGATCAGGGCCTTGCCCACAAGTTTCCCGCCCATCGAAATTCCTCTCTTTGGGGAAAAGATGCATCGGCGCGCCCTTCGCGCGCCGGACAACGGGTTATTTCCGCATTTCGGCGAGGGAGTCAAGGGAGACCTGGAGAATCCAGGGATTCGGCGCCCGCGGTTTGTCACGCTGCGATTGCCGGTCGGAATGGTTGGATCGAGCGGGCGTGGGTCCCGCCGGGCGCCGGATGAGCGACGCGGCGTTGAAAGCGCTGCATGAGATGTGGGATCGCGGCTAACCTCAACGCCGCTCCGAGTAGGTCGTCTTGGCCCGAGGCGAGCTACCTTAAGTGAACAATGTTGGGGCTAACCTAAGCGCCGGCAGCCGATGAACTCCCGTTCTTGCCGTGTTCCCCGAAGGGGAAGAATATGAGTAGCCGTGGGCGCCA
>JAPLSS010000255.1 GCA_026398515.1 Candidatus Sumerlaeota bacterium
GCGGTTCGGCTCCGGGCCGTCCCAGGCACAGATGGCTCAGGTCCATCCCCTCGACCTCGGTCGGGGTCGGCAATCCGGCCAGGCCCAGCAGCGTCGGCATGATATCCGGCGTGTTGATACAGGCGTCGCAGACGCGTCCCGCCGCGATCCGCCCCGGCCAGCGAATCAGCAAGGGAACGCGCGCGGCTTCCTCGTAGAAGATCAGCTTGTACATGCGCCCCTGCGAGCCGAACATTTCGCCATGATCGGAACTGAAGACGACGATGGTGTCGTCGGCCAGCCCCTGGTCGTCCAGGGCCTTCATGAGGCGGCCGAATTGCGCGTCGAGATCGTGGACCATGGCGTAATAGCAGCGCAGGCACTCCTGCAATCCGCCGTTGAGGAAATCCGGCTTCCATTGGCGCTTTCCGTGGATCGTCTGAAAGGCCAAGTCGGGATAGCGATCCATGTAGGGGTCCGGCTCTTCGCGGAAGTTCTTCGGCACGGGGAATCCCGCGTCCTTGAACAACTCGTAGCTCGCGGCCGGAATGTTGCGCCGGCTCCATGGGTCGTGCGGCGGGTTCCAGGACAACACCAGGGCGAACGGGGCCGGCTGCGCGGCGGACTGGGCGATGAAGTCGATCGCCCGATCGGTCATGAACGTCGGCTCATGACCCGGAATCGCCACGCGGACGTCTGTCCCGTTCCCGTCCTTCCAGTAGTAGCCCTTGTAGCTCTGATGGTTGAAATTGTAGGCCGCCCAATCGCCATCGAATCCCAGGCGGGCGGGACCGCGGGGAATCGAGCGCGACGCGGCGTCGGCCAGATGCCACTTGCCGATGTAGCCGACACGGTAGCCGGCCTCGCGCAGGACACGCGCCAGCGAGCGGTGGTTGGGATTCATCATCAGCTCGTTGATGACCATTCCCGTCGACGACGGATACTTGCCGGTCAGCAGGCTCGCCCGATGCGCCGCGCAGACGGGACTCACCGAGACGGCATGGGTGAAATTCACGCTTTGCGCCGCGAACCGATCAAAGTGCGGGGTGATCGCCTTGGCGTCTCCCGCCCACCCCAGCGCGTCCGCGCGCAGCTGGTCGGCGAAGACATACAGGAGATTCGGCCGCCGGGCGCCGGACGTTGCGGCGGCGGCCCCCTTTCCACACGCCAACGCTGGGCCGGCCATCGCCATTCGTTTCATGAAATCACGCCGGTTCATGGAAACGCGGGATCCTTTAAGTCGCCTCGGATTTTGATTTGTGGCGGACCTGGCCCCGGGATCCGCGCTTCCATTCATGGTTTCTGAATTCCGCGCAGGGCCACGGCCGCCTCGTGCGCGTCCGGGGCGCAGTCGAATCGCGCCGGCTCGTATCCGTCGACCGCGACCTCATAGGCGCCGTAGAAGCCGCGGAAAGACGCCTGGCCATCGGCAAGCGCGCCCTGCCACGCCGTGCTCCACGTTTCGGTGAGCAGCTTCTTCAGCGCGTAATAGGCGGGCTTCTTCTCGCCCAATTCGGTCACCAGCCCGGCGTCCATCCCGCGACCGCCCAAGTTGTCGATGACAAACCAGCGCGTGATACCCTGGACGCTGGGGTGGGAAAACGCCAGCGTATAGTAATTCACGGTCCACGCGGCCACTTCCTCGTCGGAGAGGCGAGGCTGGTTGGGATTCTTGCTCTTGTTGCTGCGCGAGGGCGGGCTGAACTCGGTGATCGCCACCGGCTTGCCCACGGACGCCAGGAGGTCCAGCCCCTCGCCGAGTTTCTTCATGGTGAACGCGCCCGGGCCGGCTTCGGGATGCCCCTGCTGGAAGGGCTGGCCGGCGGCGTAGAAGTGCGCCTGGTATCCGCAGTAGTCGAACGGCGCGCCCTGTTCCGCCAGTTTCCGGTCGTAAGAAACAACCTTCTGGAAGTGGGGGCTGTTCAGCGTGGAAATGTTCGCCTCCAACACGACCAACGTCGCGTCGGGCAGCCATTGCCGCGCGAGACGCATGATCCGCGCGCCGTTCTCCGGCTTCCACAGCAACGGGAAACGCTGGTAACTCTCCACCTCTTTGCGGACCTCTGCCCAGAACTCCGCCGAGACCATCTCGTTGATGACATCGTATTCGTGAATCGTCTTCCCATAGTGTTGGGCGACCGCTCGGATGCGGGCCTCGAAGACTTCCCACCACTCCTGTTCGGCCGTGATCGTGCGGAACCATTGGGGAAAGGCATAGATGATCGCATGCAAGCGCGGCGTTTTGCCGTGCTCCTGCGCCCACCGGAGGTCGTTGTCCGAGACGGTCCAGTCCGTCTCGCCGCCGAGTTCCTTCTGGGCCTGCTTCCAGTAATTGCAGACGGTGACCTTGTTGAAGAGTTCGTCGATCACGTCGAGCGCGGCCTGGCGAGCCGGGTTCTCCGGCGGGAGCCGCTGAATGCCGAGCATGCAAGCGCCGAAGGAAAACGCGTGCCGGACGAGCCGGACGCGCGCCTGACCAGAGACCGGCCGGCCTTGTTCGTCGGTGACGGCGACGGCGAAGTCGCCCTTGCGGATGCTCTCGATGCGTTGGCGCGCCGCCTCCATGACCGGCTTGCTCGCCTCGTCGACGCCATCGAAGAAATCCGAAGCGGGCGCGGCGGAGGCGGCGGCGAAGCAGGCGACTCCGGCGAGGAGGCCTGCCCACTCCGTTCCAAAAAAGATCAAAGGGCGCATCTCATTCATCCTTTCCCTACGACATCTACCCGCGCGCCCGTGAGGACGGCGCCTCATAGCGCTTCGCATTGCCCGCGAACGCATGAAAACGGGGAGTATGGAGTCCCGCCTTCAGGCGGAATCCTCGATGGCCGGTCTTGATTCGAATTGCAGCATTCCGCCTGAAGGCGGGACTCCATACTCCCCGTTTTCGGAGCGGCGGCTATGGCCCTCAGGGTCGCTCGGGAGAGTCCCCTTGCCGCGACTTGCCTGTCGCCTACTCTTCACCAGGTCGCCAAGCAGCTCGCCGCGCTTGTCCTCGCAGCCGGCGCTTCCCGCGCGCACATTCGGGCTTGTGCGTCGCGAAACGGCAGGAGCGCATTTCACGCTCAAGCCTCACGAGTCGCTTTATCAGATCGAACGCCGTCCGGCAAGGCCCTTCGAATCTTCCCGATTTGGGTGGAAATGGTTCACCGGCCGGTCTTCAGGCTCCTTTCAAAGCAGCTTCCTCGTGGATTGTCCTGTCCCGAAATGGTCCTGCCTCAAATGGGCTTCCTTGCCTCGGAGCAGACGGACCGCTCAGTCGAGTCGGACGGATGATCCGTGCCTCTGCGGTACGATCGCAACAAAAACGCCGCCCGGGCTGTTATCCGGACGGCGGATTTCGTTTCACGTGCTCTCGAGAGGTCTCGCGGATAAGGTTTCCATGGTTCGTTTCGATGGTGGAGGTAGGGAGATTTGAACTCCCGACCCCTTGACTGCCAGTCAAGTGCTCTCCCAGCTGAGCTATACCCCCACTCGCGACGGCGAGGAATCTTAGAGAAGCCCGAAATCGTAAGGCAAGGGTTTCTTGTAGCTGTTCTGGATTTTTTCAGCGGGCAGTGGCGTAGGCTTTCCAGCCTGCGCATTGAGCAGTGGCGAATTTGAACCTGCGCAGGCTGGAAAGCCTACGCCACAAGAAGCGCCTGACCTCTTGAGCGCCAGTCGCTTTCTCAATCGCGGATTCGGAGACGCGCCGGCTGGAAAGCCTACGCCACTTAGGTTTTCGCTTGTCGTTCTTCACGATGCTGTTTCGCGACGAGTTCGCGGAGTTCCAGCGCCGCGGCGTGCGGTTGATCGGCGTCAACTTCAACCGGCCGGAATCGCACAAGCGGTTCATCGAACGAAAGCGCCTTCCGTTCCCGTTGCTCTGGGACCGCCAGAAACGGATCGCCAAGCGCTACGGGGCGTTGGGGCTGTGGGGCCTGTACTGCAAGCGGGCGTATTTCCTGGTGGACCCGAAAGGGCGTATCGCCTGGACGCGCGTTGAGCCGGTCCCTTTCCTGAGGCGCTCGAACGCGGAGCTGCTGGCGGCCATCGACCGTTGTCAGGGCGCGCAAACCGGCGCGCCGAAGCAATGACCGATCGGGCGGATGGGACGCATGGGTCTTATAGGTCCTATTGTCGTATATGACCTGCAGGTCGCTCTAGGGCGCATCCCGCAGTGTAGCTTCGAATGAGGAAAAATGCGCGAAGCGCTTTGGAGTGCGCGCGGCTTGCCGCCGCTTTTCTTTCGAATTGTCTGTCGAATTGTGCGCTGTGCCCCGTCGAAGCGAAAGCGGCGGCAAGCCGCGCGCACTCCAAAGCGCTTCGCGCACTCAACCTTCCCCCACGCTCCAGGAAAGCTACATCACGGGATGCGCCCGTCGCTTTACGAGCTCTGCTTTGTTCCTTGGCAAACGTGGGCCGGTTGTAGCAGAATGCCGTCGAGGGATGGACGGAACAACGTCCGCCGTGTTAGTTGGCTTGTCCGCGCGTTTCTGCGCGAGGCGCATGGTTGCACGGGGGGTGCGCGCCCGGGCGTTGTCGCGTAGTCAATTTCTACCCGCATGTGCGAGGGCTGCAGTTCCATGGACGAGAAGGCTTCTTTATCCGCTCGGTCCGCCGAGGACCAGTCAAACGATCCGGACGGGCCGCCGGCTTCCCCCACGGGTCAATCGTGGCGGTCGTTCCTGTTCGAGGACTCGCGCGACTATATCGCGCGGATCAACCGCGACTACGGGGTCGAGGAGATCAACGCCGCCGGTTGCGAAGCGCATGGCCTGGCGCGAGAGGACGTGGTGGGCGCTCCGGCGGCGTGCGTTTGGGGCAAGCGCAACTTTGAGCGGCGTCTGCGGGAGTTGCTGGAGCGGTGTTTCGCCGGCGAGACGGCCGAAGCGAACCGGCCAATTCCGATCCGAGGCCCGAAGGGGAACCGCTTCTGGAACGTCGTTTGTCATCCCGAACGCTCGGCGGACGAAAGCGTCACGCACGCGGTTCTGGTCGCGCACGACGTGAGCGAGGTGTGGGGCTGGACGCGCGCCGCTCGCGACCGGCTGCGTCTGTTCCGGGAGGCCCTGGAAGTCGCGCGGCATCACGCGCTGCTCTGGGATCGCGATCTGAAGTGCGTGTATGCCAACCGCCGCGCGAGGGAGTTCATCGGCCTGTCGCTCCAGGAAGCGGTAGGGCGCCCGGCGCGCGACGTCTTCCGAAACTGGCCCGAATTGGCGGACTTGTGGGCAGAACGCCTGCAGCGCGCCCTCGCCCTCGACGAGCCGATCGCGCAGCAGGACCAGGCGGCGACCCACGGCCAAACGCGTTTCTTTGAGACCGGCGCCACGCCCGTGCGCAATGGGAAGGGCGAGGCGATCGCCGTCTTGTTTGGGTTTCGCGAGGTCACTTCGCGCATGCTCAGCCATCGAGCCACCGAGGAGCGCGAGGCGCGACTGCGGGGGGTCTTCGCGTCGCTGCACGAAGCGATCATCAGCGTGTTCGATCGCGAGGGGGTCTACCAGGAGGTTTGGGCGCCGGAGAAGTACGATCTCCTCGGGAAGGGAATCGCCAGCGGCGCCGTCGGGCGCAGCGTCATGGAGATGATCCCCGAAGAGCACGCGCGCCAACGCCTGGAGAAGATCCGGCAGGTCTTCGAGACGGGCGAGCCGGTCAAAGACTGGTCCCGCATTCCTTATCCCGGCGGGCATTGGGACTTCGATCTTTCGCTGACGCCGGTGCGCGGGCCGGATGGGGAGGTGAAGGAAGTCGCCTCGTTCGCCCGCGATGTCAGCGAATTGAAGCGCGCCCAGGAGGAGCTGGAGACGTGGAGAAGCCAAACGCGCCAATTCCTCTCCCAGTTGGGCGTCCTGTTGTTCTCCGGACGGATTCCGCCGCAGGGAGGGCCGTGGCGGATCCAGCACGCCAATCCGGAAGGATTCAAAGCGATCACCGGGTATACGCCAGAAGAGTCCATTGCCACGACTGGGGAGTATCTCAAAGCGTTGATTCTGCCGGAAGACCTTCCCCGCCGGAAGGAACTGGCCCGGCGCCTGAGCCGCGGCGAAATCGACCATTTCGACCTGGAGTTTCGCATCCGCCACGCCGACGGCGGCATCCGCTGGGTCGCCTGCTCAACGCGCGCTTGGCCGCTGGCCGACAGCTCGTTCGAGGTGGCCACCATTGTGCAGGACATCACCGAACGCAAGCGGGCTGAAGCGGCGTTGCGGGAAAGCGAGCGGCGCCTGCGCGAGGTGTTCGATGTCTCGCGCGATGTCATTTATCGGCTCAATCTGGCGACGGGCGGCTACGACTACTTGAGTCCGGCGTGCCTGGACGCCACAGGGTTCACGCGCGAGGAGATCCTCGCCATGCCGCTGGATGATTTCCTCAGCCGCTTCCACCCGGAGGATTTCGAGCGCCTGCGCGACGGCCTCCCCGCGGCGTTGCGGGGCAAGCCGTTGGAGGACTCGCCGCCTCATCTGGAATACCGATGGCAACGCAAGGATGGCCGGTATGTCTGGTTCAGCGACCATCGCGCGGCGGTGCGCGACGCCGACGGGCGCATCATCGCCGTGGTCGGATCGGTCCGCGACATCGACCATATCAAACGGACGGAAGAAGAACTGCGCCGCGCCCACGACGAACTGGAACGGCGCGTCCAGGAGCGCACCGCCGAACTGGCCCGCGTCGTTGAGGCCTTGCTCGCCGAGAAGAAGGAGCGCAAGGCGGCGGAACAGGCGCTGGAGCGGAGCGAACGCCTGCACCGCACGGCCATCGAAGCCGCTGGCAGCGTGCCGTTCAGCATGGAAGGCCCGCATAACACCTATGAGTTCCTGGGCGAAGGCATCACGGCTCTCACCGGATATCCGCGGGAGGGCTTCAACCCCGGAACTTGGGAGGCCATCCGGCAGGAAATCATCCCCACCGGACGATATGCGGGCATGACTCTCAAGGAGGCTCGGAAGGCGTCTCGCAGCCTGCCCGGCCAGACCTGGACGGTGGACTGGCGCATCCGAACGCGCGACGGAGAGGAGCGATGGCTGAGTTGTTCCATGGCCCGACTGAGGGATGCGGAGGGTCATCCCTTGCGCAGCGAGGGCCTGTTTCTCGACATCACCGAGCGGAAACGGATGGAGGCCGCGCTCCGAGCCGATCTGCAGCGGTACGAAGTCATGCTGAACACGACGACCGACGGCTTCTGGCTGGCCGATCTCCAAGGCCGCCTGTTGGAAGTCAACGACGCCTATTGCCGCCTCGTCGGATACAGCCGCGACGAGCTGCTGCGCATGTCGATTTCGGACGTCGAGGTGACGGAAACGCCCGAGGACATCGCGCGCCACGTCGACCTCATCGTCGCCAGCGGCATCGATCGTTTTGAGTCCAGGCACCGGCGCAAAGACGGCCGCGTTGTCGACTTGGAAATCAGCGTGGCCTACCTCCCCAGCGTCAGCCGCCTGGTGAATTTCATGCGCGACATCACGGACCGCAAGCGAATGGAGAAAGCGCTGCGCGAGAGCGAAGAGCGCTACCGCCTCCTGGTCGAGAACCAGACCGACATGATCGCCAAGACCGACCTGGAGGGGCGCATGCAATTCGCCAGCCCGACCCTGTGCGACATGGTGGGCAAAGCGCCGGAGGAAGTGATCGGCCGGTCGTTCCTGCAATACGTTCACGAGGACGACCGCGCCGGCATGATCGCCTCGTTCCAGGAGCTGGCCAAGCCGCCGTACTCCAGCCACGTCGAAATCCGCGTGCCCACGCGCAGGGGCCTTCGTTGGCAGGGGTGGAATAACCGCGCCCAATTCGACGACCGCGGGCGGCTGGTGGCTTCCATTGGGGTCGGGCGCGACATCACCGAGCGCAAGCAGGCCGAGGAGGAGCTGCGCCGCAGCCGCGACCACCTGGCCCAGCTTAACCTGGAATTGGCCGAGGCGCATGACAGCGCCCAGGCGGCCAGCCGCGCCAAGTCAACCTTCCTGGCCAACATGTCGCACGAGCTGCGCACGCCGTTGAACTCCATCATCGGCTTTTCGCGCATCGTATCACGCAAGGCCGAAGGCGTCCTGCCGGATCGGCAGGTGGAGAATCTCCACCGGATTCATTCCAGCGCGGCGCAACTGATGGACCTGTTGAATGACATTTTGGATTTGTCGAAAATCGAAGCGGGGGCGATGACCATGGCGCCCGAATGGCTCCATCTCCCGTCGGTCCTCCACGAGGCATCGGAAATGATGCGGCCCCTGATGGAGCGCAACGGCAACCAACAGCGGCTCGAACTGCCGGCCGATCTGCCGTCGCTCTACACCGACAGCGCCCGGGTGCGGCAGATCGCGCTGAACCTGCTGAGCAACGCGGCCAAGTTCACTCAGCACGGAGAGGTGGTCCTCAGCGCCGCGTACGAGCCGGCCTCGCCGCCGGCGGACCCCGCGGACGGGGCCGACGGATCGTGCGTGGTCCGTGTGCGCGACACCGGGATCGGCATGTCGCCGCGGCAACTCGCCTACATCTTCGAAGCCTTCCGGCAGGGCGACGAGTCGATCAGCCGAAAATACGGCGGCACCGGATTGGGGCTGGCGATCTCCCGGCGCCTGGCCTCGCTCCTGGGCGGCGACCTCCAGGCGACCAGCGAACTCGGGGTCGGCTCGGTCTTCACCCTTCGCCTGCCGATGCGGTTCACCCCAGGCGAGGGACGCGCGACATGGCCCGAATCCTGATCGTGGAAGACGACGCCAACAGCCTGGCGCTCGTGGTGCAACTCCTGGAGGAGACCCACCAGGTGCTGACCGCGCAGGACGGCTGTGAGGCGGTGCGTCGGGCGGCCGAGGAGCGGCCGGATCTCATTGTGATGGACCTGGCGCTTCCGGGCATGAGCGGTTGGGAAGCCGCGGAATGCATTCGCGGCGACGCGCGCACGCGGACCATCCCGATCCTGGCTCTGACGGCCCACGTCATGGAGGCGCAGCGGGAGGCCGCCTTCCAAGCCGGCTGCGACGCGCTGTTGTCCAAGCCCGTGGAGGAAGATCGCCTGTTTCAACAGATCGACACCCTGCTGCAGAGAGGGAGGACCGCGCATGGAGAGGATTCTGATCGTCGATGACGACCCGAACAACCTGGACGTGCTGGACCAGGAGCTGCGCGACGCGGGGTACGAAACGCGCCTGAGCGCCGGGGGCAAGGACGGGCTGGCCGCCGTCCGCGAAGGCGGCATGGACCTGGTTCTTCTGGACATCATGATGCCGGAAGTCAGCGGGGTGGAGACCCTCTGCCGTCTGCGCGAGGAGTATTCCATGGCCGACCTGCCGGTCATCATGGTGACGGCGAAGGACCAGAGCCAGGACGTGGTGGAATCGCTGTCGCTGGGCGCGAACGACTACGTCAGCAAGCCCATCGACATTCCCGTGCTCCTGGCGCGCGTGCGCACCCAACTGAGTCTGCGCCGGTTGATGCGACAGAAGGACGATTTCGTCCGCATTGCCAGCCACGATTTGAAATCCCCGCTGATGAGCATTCTGAGTTACGCCGGGCTGTTGCTCAAACGTCTGCCGGAGGGGATGGCGCAAGGCGATGAGGCGCGCCGATTCATCTCGCGCATTCACGCGAACGCCATGGAGATGGGCCGCCTGATCGAGGACCTTCTGGATTTCCAGGTGCTGGAGGATGGGACACTGGCCCTCTCGTCCGCGCCAGTGGATCTGAACGAACTGGCGGGGCAGATCGTCGAAGGGAATGTGGAGGTGGCGCGCGCCAAACAGATCCAACTCGGCTTTGAGCCGTCCCCCGGCCTTCCCCCCGTCGAGGCCGACGAATGGCGCCTCAACCAGGTCATCGAAAACCTGGTCGGCAACGCGATCAAGTACTGCCCGCCCGGCGGACAGGCCACGGTGCGCGCGTTCGCCCTCGACGGCGCGGTCGGCCTGGAAGTCAGCGACACGGGGCCGGGGCTGAGCGACGAGGACCTGAAGAAGGCGTTCGTCCGTTACGCGCGGTTGAGCAACCTCCCCACCGGCGGCGAGAAGAGCTACGGCATCGGGCTGGCCATC
>JAPLSS010000309.1 GCA_026398515.1 Candidatus Sumerlaeota bacterium
CGGGGCGGCGGCAGCCTTGAAGACCTGTGGGCATTTAACGAGGAGGCCGTGGCGCGCGCGATTTACGAATGTAAATCCTCGGTGATCTCCGCGGTCGGCCACGAAATCGATTTCACCATCGCGGATTTCGTGGCCGACCTGCGCGCGCCGACCCCTTCGGCCGCGGCGGAGCTGGTGGTGGCGAACCAGGCGGACGTCGCGGCGCAGGTCGATGGGCTGCGGCGCCGCCTGACGCAGACGCTGATGGCGCGATTGGAGAGCGCGCGGCTGAGGCTGAATGGATTGGTCAATAGCTACGCGATGCGCACCCCGCTGGACCGCCTCGCGCAGGCGCGCCAGCGCGTCGACGATCTGGCCGCGCGGCTGGTGGAACTGGCGGCCGACGCGGCGCGCGAAAACCGGCGGCGCCTGGAGATGCTCCAGGCGCGCCTCGAAGCGCTCAATCCGCGCGCGGTATTGGCGCGGGGCTTCGCCATTGTCTCGCGCGTCCGCGACGGGCGCGTCATCTACAAGCCCGCCCAGGCCCGCCTCGGCGAACACGTGCGAATCGAGTTGCACGAAGGGCGGCTACGCGCGGTGGTGGTAAAGGACGAGGAGGATTTTCTGACCGAAGCGTAGGATCGCGCACCGACCGCCCGATTCCTCCGCCGCAGGGGCGCGAAGACGCCGAGGATGAGCTGGGCGCCTTTCTTCGCATCTCCGCGTCTTCGCGGCAGAGGGTCTTTCTCCTTGCGCCCGACACCTCCGCCGGGGGGGCGCAAAGACGCCGAGGAGGAACCAGGCGGCTTTCTTCGCGTCTCCGCGTCTTCGCGGCAGAGGGTCTTTCTCCTTGTGCCCGACACCTCCGCCGGGGGGGCGCAAAGACGCCGAGGATGGATCGGGAACCTGTGTCTACGAATGTGAAACCCTGGCAATCGGCATCGGCGAATTGCGCGGCTTGTGGGTCTTCACCCGCAGCAGCCAATCCGTCTTCGCGCGCAGATGGTCCAGCCATCGTCCGTCGCCTCGCGCTCCCGCCGCCTGCGCCTCCAACTGCTTCCGCAAGCCCTTCTTCTCCTCATTCAGCGCCCAGATGTTCAGGTGATCCCGGAGCATGACGGCGAGGATCTCGGCCAGTGATTCGGGGTTCTCCCGGTAGACGGGGTTCTCCGCCATCGCGCGAATGGTCTCCGGCTTCAAGTCCGGATGGCGCGTCGCCTGGTAGAGGAGCGCGTATAGGAGCCGAATCCGGTCCGGCGTTTCCTCATGCCGCGGCTTGTCCAGTTGGAGCATGCGGATGCCGGGAAAAAGATTCAGGCGGAAGGTGTGCATCTCGTGCGCGTTGGGCAGGCGCAGGAGGAACTCCAGCGTCTCGCGCATGTGCGATTCGTCTTCGAACGGGTTGAAGCACAGCACATCGTAGACCAGCAGGACGCCCAGTTCGTCGGCCTTGCGGCACATGCGCGCCGTCTTCTCCATGTCGTACTTGCGCCCGAAGATCTCGGTCATGATGTACGGCGAGCCCGACTGGATGCCGGCGTTGACGTAGCCCAGCCCGGCCTTGACCGCCATCTCCAGCATCTCCTCGACCCCGCCCGTCGGATACACGTAGCAGCCGAAGGGCAGGCCGACGCGCGAGGGGTATTCCTCGCAGAACCGCCGCACCCAGCGCGGGTCGAGCAGAAACACGTCGTCGAGGAACTTGATGGTCTTCAAATCGAGCCGCTTCGTCTGGATGTCCAGTTCGGCGAAGACGTGCTCGTGGCCGCGGCGGCGGATGTACTTCTGCCCGCGATAGATGACCCGCATCTGGGAATGCGAGCAGTAGCTGCATTGGTACGGGCAGCCGCGCTGCGTCGAAATATAATAGGTGTTTTCGTAATACTCCCGGTGTGCGTCGTCGAGCGGGACCTCCTCGATCTTGTCGCCCTCCAGCAGGTATTCGTTGTGGCCGAAGAGCGAGAAGGGCAGTTCGTCCAGATCCTGGTAGAGCTCGCGCGGCGGGTTGCGGACGATCTGCCCGTCGACGTTGAACCACAGGTTCGCGATGTCGGTGCGGCTGGGGTCGGCGGCGTAGTCGATCATCGGATGCTCGCCCTCGCCCACGCACACGGCGTCGGCGTATTGGATCGACTCCTCCGGCGTGAACCAGCAGTGCACGCCGCCCCAGATGATTTTGACCTTCGGCGCCCGCGCGCGCAGGCGGCGGCTCAATTCCTGCGCCAGCGGCGAAAAAATCGTCAGCAGCGAGAAGGCGACGATCTCCGCCCCGCGCTGCACGATCCAGTCGACGAACAACTCCTTTTCCGTCTCGGTCGCGATGGTGGGGAAGGGGAAGTAGTAGTTCCCCTCCGGCTTGATGTCGAAGAAGAGCTGATAGCCCTGCTGGAGCTCCGGGCGGATCGCTTCCTCGGTGCGCGGAATGAATTCGGTCTGCGTGCGTTTGACGTGCAGGAACGCCACGTCGTGCCCGCGCGCCACCAGCGAGGCGGCGATCGACCGCGCCCCCGTGCAGATCTGATCGTAAAACGTGACGAGGACGATGTTCATGCCGCATCCCTTTCCGCGCCGGCGCCGATCACGGCTGCTTTCCTCCGCGGAACGTATGGTTCATTGATTGTCACGGAAATCCGCGGATCGGGCAAGCGGTTTCCACTGGCGAATGGCCGGGGATTGGGGTAGAGGTCAAGTTCGTAGTGCGACCTTCAGGTCATAGCAATTCCGAGCGTCGCATACGACCTGAAGGTCGCACTACGAACTCAAGCAGGAGGGGTTGCGGATGAGCGCGAAGTTTAGGGTCGCCTTTATCGGCGCGGGAGGGCGAAGCGGGGCGTATGCGCGCCACTACGTGACGCGCGACGACATCGAGATCGTCGCGCTGGCCGATCCCGTCCGCCATCATCGGCGGTTCACCATCGAAAGAACGGGCATCAAGAACAGCCCCGAGGAATACGACGACTGGCGCGCGATGCTGCGCGAGCAGAAGGACCTGGACGGCGTGGTTGTCATCACGCCGAACTACCTGCACGCCGACCCCGCGGTGGCGTGCCTGGAGCGCGGCCTGCCCGTCGCGCTGGAAAAGCCGCTGGCCACCACGAAAGAGGATTGCGAACGAATCCTCGACGCCGAACGCGCCAATGGCGGCCGCACCCTGATCGGCTTCGTGCTGCGCTCGACGCCGTTTTACGGGAAGATCAAGGAACTGCTGGAGAAGCGCGCCATCGGACAGATCGTGTCCATCCAGGCCGACGAACTGCCGGGCTGGGGCGTCTCCTCGATCATGAACCGCGGCCTCTGGCGCCGCTTCCAGAAGATGGGCGGCGGCGCGCTCCTGGAGAAGTGCTGCCACGACATGGACATCCTGAACTGGACGATGGACGCCCGGCCCAGGTCGCTGAACTCGTTCGGCGACCGGCTGATCTTCCGCCCCAACCCGGCGCTGCCGTTGAACTGCGACGAGTGCGGCGTCGCGACGCAATGCAAGTATTTCCGCAAGCCGGTGTTCGCCTCGTTTGAGGATGAAAGCGAACAGGAGTTGCACGCCTACATCCGCGAGGACAGCCGCTGCATCTACAATATCGAAAAGGACGGCGTCGACGTGCAGAGCGTCAACATCGAATACGAGAACGGCGCGGTGGCCAACTTCCTGATGAACTTCAACACCGGCGGCGAACGCGCCAGCCGCAATTTCCACGCCGTCGGGCACAAAGGCCGCATCTGGGGGAACATGGCGGAGAACAAGGTCTATTGGTTCGACAACCTGAAGAACCAACTGGAGGTCTTCGACACGCGCGGCGACGGCTCGGGCCACGGCGGCGGCGACCAAAAGCACGCGATGGAATTGCACCGGATGATGGCCGATCCGAACTACCGTCCTGAACAGAACGCGCACGCCGGCTATCTGAGCGCGGTGATGTGCTTCGCCGCCGACATCTCGCGCGTCGAGCGGCGAAGGGTGGATTTGGCGTACAAGGAGACGGGACGAGTGGAGATTCGGTAGGGGATTGGCGATTGCCGATTGGCGATTTTCGATTGAACGGCGATGGCCGCACAGTGGGAAGTTGTTAATCGTCCTGCCCTTCAATCGTCCTGCCTTGTGTCGCGCGCCGTGCGATCATTGAGAGGCAGGACGATTTGGAGGCAGGACGATTGAACGAAAGAGGAGAGAACGCCTATCATGACCATCCGCGCGTTTTTGGCCGTCGAGATTTCCGAGGAGACGCGGCGGGGCGTGGCCGATTTGCTCGAACGCCTGCGCAAGGGGATCGCTTTCACCGGCGCCGACCCCAGCTGGTCGCGCCCGGAGAGCATGCACGTCACCATCCAGTTCCTCGGGCAAATCGAGGAGACGATGGTCGACCGCATCGACGCGGCGCTGCGGCCCTCGTGCGCCGCGCTTCCGCCGTTCGAGTTCGGCGTGCGGGGAGTCGGGGTGTTTCCCAGCCAACAGAGGCCGCGCGTGGTGTGGGTCGGCGTCAAGAAGGCGGACGACGAGATGCAGCATCTCCACGCGGTGGTGGAGACGCGGATGGCGGAATTGGGGTTCCCCAGGGAAGAGCGCGCGTTTCACCCGCACCTGACGCTGGCGCGGCTGAAGTCCGGCCGCGGCGCGGCGGCGATGATGAAGATCCTGCTGGAATACGGGCGCCACTGGTGCGGCGATTCGCGGGCGGAGAAGTTGGTCCTCTTCCAGAGCCAACTCGACCCCAAAGGCGCGATCTACACCCGGCTGCGCGAGTTTCCGTTTGAGGGGACGAGACGAGTGTAAGCAAGTCGAATCCGCGCTGACACGAACCCGCTGGATTCCTGAGAGTCCTTCCGTGTAATCTTGGCGCGCGGGCCCATAGCTCAGCGGTCCAGAGCCACCGGCTCATAACCGGTCCGTCCCAGGTTCGAATCCTGGTGGGCCCACCAGTCCCCTCGGAAAACGGGACTCCCTACCCAAGGATAGGCGATCCCATGATCACGCTGCGGGAATTGGCGGAGCGGGTCGCGCGCGTGGCGCCGACGGAGGCGGCCGAGGAATGGGACAACGTCGGGTTGCAGGTCGGCGATCCGGCCTGGCGCGTGCGGCGGGCGCTGGTGGCGCTGGAGGTTTCGCCGGAGACGATTGACGAGGCCGTCCGGGTCAAGGCCGAAGCGATCGTCGCCCACCATCCGCTAGTCTTTCATCCCTTGCGATCCATTCGGCTGGACGAGCGCGTCGGGGCGCTGACGGCGCGGTTGTTGGAGAAGCGCATCGGGCTGATCGTCGCGCATACGAACCTCGACAAATCGCCGTCGGGGCCGAATCACGCGCTGGCCGAGGCGCTGGGCGTGACGGTCGAGGGATGGCTGCGGCCGGAATTCGCACGCGATCAGGTCAAACTCGTCGTCTTCACTCCGGCCGGCTACGAACGCAGGATCATCGACGCGATCGACGCGGGCGGAGGCGGCGTGATCGGGAACTACTCCCACTGCTCTTTCCGCGCGCCGGGGACGGGGACGTTCTGGCCGCGCAAGGGGGCCATTCCGTTTCTGGGCGAGAAGGGGCGCTTCGAGGAGGTGGAGGAGACGCGACTGGAAGCCGTCGTGCCGAAGCGGAATCTCTCCGCGGTCCTGCGCAGCATGTTGAAGGCGCACCCCTACGAGGAGCCGGCTTACGACATCCTGCCGTTGGAGCCGGTCAAGGCGGAAAGGGGGTTGGGCGTCGTGGGCGAACTGAGGGATGAAGTGAGCTTGAAACGCCTGCGCGCCATGGCGCTGTCGCGCATTCGGCCGCTGTTGCCCCAAGCGGCGCGCAGCGCATGGCGATCCGTGCGATGCGCAGGCGAGGAGCGACGCACGATCCGGCGCGTAGCGATCTGCACGGGCGCCGGCGGGTCGGTCATCCAGGACGCGGCCGGCGCGGGGGCCGAATGTTTGATAACCGGTGAAATAAACTATCACGACGCGGTGGAAGCGAACGCGTTGGGGCTGGCGGTCCTGGCGCTGGGGCATTTCGCCTCCGAAGCGGCGGGGATGCCGCGATTCGCCGCCGCGTTGGCCGACGAGGCGCGGCGCAATGGGAGGTCGCTGTCCAAGCAATCCGGCGCGATCGAATTCCTCGTCGCGCAATCGGAAAGAGACCCGTTTGACGCATAGGGAACACCTCTGGGGTCTGAGAATAGAGAAACGAGACTCCCGCAAAGACGCGGAAGCGCAGAGGCGGGGGAGCCCTGGCGTTGTTTGCGACTCCGCGGCTTTGCGTGAGATGGATTCTTTCACTTCCCGGCGCTGACTCAACGGTGTTTTCCAATACACCGACGTCCCCGACCCCGTGATTGGCCCTTCGGAGGTTCTCGTGCGCGTCGAGGCGTGCGCGCTCAACCACCTGGACATCTGGGTGCGGCAGGGCGGGCGGGGCCCTTCGCTGTCGATGCCGCACATTCTGGGCAACGACGTTTGCGGCGTGGTCGAGGATGTCGGTTCGGAGGTCGCCGGGCTGGAACGCGGCCAGCGCGTCATCTTGAGCGCCGGGGTTTCGTGCAAGAAGTGCCCGGCCTGCCTGCGCGGGGACGACAGCCAGTGCCGCGAGTTTGTCATTCGCGGCTTTCAGATTCCCGGGGGCTATGCCGAACTGACCAAGGCGCACGCGGCGGACGTGTATCCCGTTTCGGACTTGCTCGGCCCGGAAGAGTGGGCCGCCGTGCCGCTGACGTTCGTGACCGCGTGGCGGATGCTCGTCGGGCGCGGGCAGGTCAAGCCGAGCGATACGGTGCTGGTCCACGCCGCCGGCAGCGGGGTCGGCGTGGCGGCGATCCAGATCGCCAAGTTGTTCGGCGCCACGGTGATGGCCACCGCCGGCAGCGACGCCAAATGCCGCAAGGCGATTGAGATCGGCGCCGACGCGGCGGTCAACTACAACAAGCGCTCGTTCGTCGAGGACGTGAAGCAGATGACCGGCGGGCGCGGCGCGGATTTGGTCATCGACAACGTCGGCCAGGCGGTGTGGGAAGACTCCTTGCAGGCGATGGCGGTCGGCGGGCGGATGGTGTTTTGCGGGGTGACGACGGGGGTGTCGGTCTCGCTCGACATGGGCTTCATCTACCGCCGCCAACTGACCATCATGGGCAGTTTCATGGGCGGGCGGCACGAGTTGCTGGCGGCGTTGCGCGAAATGGAGCGCGGCCGGCTGCGTCCGATCGTGGACAAGACGTTCCCGCTGCGCCAGGCCGCCGCCGCGCATCAGCGGATGCTGGATCGGAAGAATTTCGGGAAGATTGTGTTGATCCCGTGAAAACAACGAATCTGAACCACAACGGCACTAGGGCACAAAGAAAGAGAAGAGACTTTTTGTGCCTTAGTGCCTTTGTGGTGATATGACTTTTTCCGCATTCTCAAGGAGAGTTCGCTCATGCGCAAGGTGATCATCATCGGCGGGGGGCCGGCGGGTCTGACCGCGGCCATTTACACGGCGCGGGCCAACATGGAGCCGCTGTGCCTGGTCGGCGAGAACGACGAATCGAAAAGCCTGACGCCCGGCGGCCAGTTGATGTACACCACCGACATCGAGAACTACCCGGGCTTCCCCGACGGCGTCAACGGCCCCGAGATGATCGCCTCGTTCCAGCGGCAGGCCGAACGCTTCGGCGCGGTGTTCGCGCCGCGGTTCGTCACCCGCGTGGATTTCCAGCGCTGGCCGTTCCGCATCGAGCACGGCGAGCAGGCCGACGAGGCCAAGACGGTCATCATCGCCACCGGCGCTTCGGCCAACTGGCTGGGGCTGAAGAGCGAGCAGGCGCTGCGGGGCTATGGCGTGTCGGCGTGCGCCACCTGCGACGGCTTCTTCTTCCGCGGCAAGCCGGTGGCGGTCGTCGGCGGCGGCGACTCGGCGATGGAGGAGGCGATCTTCCTGACCAAGTTCGCCACCAAGGTCCAGGTGATCCATCGCCGCCACGAGTTGCGCGCCTCGAAGATCATGGCCCGCCGCGCGCAATCGAATCCGAAAATCGAGTTCGTCTGGGACTCGGTCGTCGAGGAATGCTACGGCGTGGAAGAGAAGAAACTGCGCGGGTTGCGGCTACGGAATGTCCGGACCGGCGAGGCTTCGGATCTGGCGGTCGACGGGCTGTTCCTCGCCATCGGCCACACGCCGCTCACCGAGGTCTTCCGCGGGCAGTTGGACATGGACGCGAACGGCTTCATCGAGGTCCAGGGACGGACGACCCACACCAGCGTGCCCGGCGTCTTCGCCTGCGGCGACGCGATCGACGCGCGCTACAAGCAGGCCGTCACCGCCGCGGGGACCGGCTGCGCCGCCGCCATCGACGCCGAGGCCTCCCCCGAGCAGATCGTCCTATTCGGTTCCCGGGCTTCCGGCCAGGCCTCGCCCGACTCCGATGTGGATCTGCTGGTCGTAGAGTCCGACGCGTTCGACGCTGGACGAAGCCGCCGACGGGAGACGGCTCGACTCCTGGAAGCGTTGGCGCGCTTTGCCGTGCCGATTGAAGTCCTGGTCTATAGCCGGGCGGAAGTCGAACAGTGGCGCCACTCGCTGAACAACGTAGTGGGGCAGGCAATCCGCAAGGGGACGGTGATCTATGAGAGACCTGCCTCAGGCCCGCTTGCTGCTTGAGATGGCGCGCAAGGATCTCAGGGCGTTGCAAGGCATGGACGATCCCGAGGTATTTGACGACGCCGTGTTCGGATTTCACGTCCAGCAGGCGGCTGAGAAAGCGCTGAAAGCCTGGCTTGCGCTCGCGGGAGTGGAATATCCGAAGACGCATGATCTCCGGCTCCTGCTCCAATCGGTGAGCGCCATGGAGCCCGAGGCGGGGTCTTTCTCCGACCTGCGCGAGTACAATGCGTTTGCCGTGCAATTCCGATATGACGCCTCTCCGCCGACCGACGAGGCGATTCCTCGAAAACGGGCCACTTCTCGCGTTCTGGAGCTACATGCCCGTGTAGGGCACCTCTTGGCGCGGGCGGAGAAGGATCAGCCGGAACAAGCGTAGGCTCTATACGAAGCCGCGGATCGCGTCATGTTCTCCCTGCCAATAGCGGTCGTTCTGGGCATTCTTCTGGCGGCGCATCTTCTCTTTGCCCTGCCGCTCTCGCACGCCTTCTGGCAGGGCCTTCAGGCCGCGCGCGATCCCAATGCGCGGGTGACGCCCGCTAGTCCTGAGGTCTTCTTCCGGCGGCGGTTTCGGCGTGCGATTCGATGGTGGCGGTGGGTCTGGCTGCTGGTGTTCGCCGGGACGTTCCTGGCGGTGTATTGCTTCCTCAGCCTCAACTACTCCGCTTGCTGGAGCGCCAGTTTTGGAAGTTTGCCAGGAATCGGACTCTCTTGTTCTCTGGGCAATATTCCACCTCGGGACGGGCCCGTGCCCGAACACGACGATAGCGTGGAGGTCATGGGACGGTGGATCTCCAGGAAAACCGTAACGCCTCTCTTATGCGCCATCGAAACCGCGTGCGTGGTCTTCGCGCTCTGGAATCTTGTCGGGGTGGCCTGCCGAATGGCGGCTCCCTGGTTACGGAGGGCCGCGCTCTTGGGCGGCCTCGCGATGGCGGCGCCGATTCTTGTCTATGGGTTGATTGTGCTGGGAATCCTGGGTCTGCGCCACTGGGGCCTCGTCCCCGAACTCTTCCTTGAGACCTCAGTCTCTTATCAACTATTTTCCACACAGTTCCCCTGCGCGGTTCCTCTTATCGTCTTCCCCTCGGCGGTGATCTCGCTGGCGCTGAATTTCGCGGCATGCCTCTGGCGACGTCGAATTCCCACGGAACGGTGGTTTCGGTTGGATCGGCCCTGACATGGGCGCGGATGCCGGGCTGCCCCCAGCGGCGGGTCAGGGTCTTCTACGCAGGACGGAGAGAAACGCCTGCGCCGCCGCGCGCAGCCCGCGAGGTTTGGGAACGATCGCTTCATCGCCGCAGGGAATCCCGAGCCGGCGGACTTCCTCTTCCAGCGCCTTCATGCGCCGGATGCGCCCGACCACGTGGTTGTCGCCGTCGATCCAACTGCCGTAGCCGTACCACCCCTCGTGCGGGAGTTCGACGCCTTTCCGAGCCAGCGACGCCGAGAGGTCGGTGTCCGGCAGGGCGTAGCAGGGATTGGTCATCGCGACGCGGTCGATCCAATGGCGATTGCGCCGCAGGAATCGCTGGGTCTCCTCGAACTCGGCTTCGCCTTCGGCTGGGTGGCCAACGATGAGGAAGATCTCGTTGAGCAGGCCCGCCCGCCGCGCCTGACGCAACGACCGCTCGGCCTGGCGCGCGCCGCATCAACGGCGATGCGCGTGTTGATGCTCTTCCCAGTCTTCGCGCTCGTCGCAACGCCAGCGATCCTGATGGCAACGCTCTCTGTCGTAGCCGCAGCCGCACTGGCAGCAACGGCAGCAATGGCCGCGGCCGTAGCCGTGTTCGAAATACGCCCCCTCATACACGCACCCGGCGAGGCTCAGGAGAGCCGCACACACGACGGAAAACGCAACGGCACGCAACGCTCCCATGGTCCGATCTCCTTTCGTACACCTTCTCCCGCTTTATTGAATCCGATGTGAATGGAAAAGCAACACATCAGCTCTCAGAAGTCAAACCGGTTTTTCCGCCTTTCGCGCGCGGGGGCCCATAGCGAATGCGCGACGCCCAAATGTGGGAAAAGGACTTCCCCTTGACGCAGGCGCCTGTTATCAGTGGCGCCTTGGTCGGTTGGAGGCGCCGAGATCCGCACGGGACGATCTGGCCGAGGAGCGAAGAATCGACATGCTGAGGTGGTTCAAGAACGCGCTGAAACGGGCGCCCGGACTGAAGCCGCTCATTGCCGAGCGTGACCGGCTACGCCGGGAACTGGACGACCTGCGGGCGCAATGGGGCTTCGCCGCGCCCGGGCATTTCTACTCACCGATCCCGTCACTGGAGGACGTCCGCCGCGACGAAGCGGCCATCTTCGCCCCGGCGTCGCGGGAGGCTCCGGGAATTCCATTGCATGAGCAGGAGCAGCTCAGCCTGGTGGGCGAATTCAAGAGGTATTATGATGAGTATAAGTTTCCCGCCCACAAAATCCTGGGGCGCAGATATTACTATGGCAATCCGGACTTTATCTACACGGACGCGTTTTTCCTCCATGTCATGACTCAGCGTCTGAGGCCGAAGCGAATCATCGAAGTCGGCTGCGGCTATTCCTCGTGTGTGATTCTCGACGCGAATGAGCAGTTCTTCGACCATTCCATCAACGTCCTCTGCATCGATCCCCATCCCGAGCTTCTTCTCTCCCTCATCACGGAAGAGGACAAGGCGCGCATCCGGCTGGCGCCAAACCGCGTTCAGGACGTGGACTTGAGGGAGTTTGACGCGCTGGAGGCGAACGACATTCTGTTCATCGATTCCAGCCACGTCGCCAAGGTTGGCAGCGATGTGAACCGTCTCCTGTTCGAGGTGTTGCCGCGCTTGGCCCAGGGAACGCACGTTCATTTTCACGACATGGGGTATCCGTTCGAATACCCCAAGGAATGGGTGTATGAAGGCCGGGCCTGGAACGAGGCCTATCTTGTGCGCGCCTTTCTGCAGTACAACGACTCGTTCCGGATCGTCCTGATGAGCGCGTTTTTGCAGCGTTTCCACGCGCGCATGTTCCAGGACGACATGCCCTTGTGTTGGGAGAATCCAGGCGGGAGTCTGTGGATTCGAAAGGAACGATGAAATGAGGCGCAAAATGCGGGAAGAGGAGAGGCTAACATGACCGTAGAACGAACATTGCGCGGGTTGGCGGGCTTCTTCGTGATGATCAGTCTGCTTCTGGCGCACTACCATTCGGCGTATTGGCTGTGGTTCACGGGGCTCGTCGGGCTAAACCTGTTTCAGTCGGCGTTCACCAACTGGTGCCCGGCGATGACGCTGCTGCAAAAGATGGGCGTCCGAAGCTGCGAGGCGCCGCCGCCACAGAGATAAGTGGGGATGTTCGCGTGAAAACGTCTCGGTGTTTTCGCAGCGCTCCGAATCGCTGATTGCGGTTGCCGGGGGCGTGGGCGGCCCCGTCCGCAATCGTCTCTCCACGCCGATGCGTTGCGTTGCGGACGAGGCCGTCCGCGCCCCCGGAAAGCGCAAGAAGGAAAGCCGATCCGGCGTGGACAAGATCGTCTCGATGGTCTCGGTCGAAGCTGCAAAGCGGGCCATTCCTTGCGCCCTTGGCTCCCGTTCATTTTCCCATTCATTTCCCTTGTCGCCTTCCGCGGAATCTGATTTAATCGCCGCATATCAGCAGCGGGTTGACGGGGTCGGAAGACGGAATGTCAGCGTTCGGGTGTTTTTCGGTGGCAGGGCTCGAGTCCTCGACGCGCTTCGCTTGCTCGGCGTCCAGCTCCTTCAGGCCTGATCCGCGCCTACGGCGACCCGCTCCTATTCGTCCAAGTTCGCTGGAAAGGCGCTGGAATGAAGATCTACGTAGGCAATCTCGCGTTCAACACCACGGAAGAGCTGTTGCGGCAAGCGTTTGAGGCGTACGGGAAGGTCGAGTCGGCGGAAATCATCGTCGACCGGGCGACCAACCAGTCGCGCGGATTCGGCTTCGTCGAGATGGAAGACCCCGCCGAAGCCGAGAAGGCCATCGAGGCCATGAACGGCGGTTCGCTCGACGGGCGCACGCTGCGGGTCAATGAGGCGCGTCCGCGCGCGGATCGGGAGCGCCGCGAGCCGCGGCACGGCGGCCGATCGTAAGGGCCCGTCCCAAACCCCCGACGGGTTAGGCGGCGCGGGGCGGAATCCGCGTAGCGCCACTGGATGCTGATCCGTGCCCAGCGCGCGCCTGAAAGGCGCTCGACTCGTCACGCCTGAGGAATCTGCTTTTCTCTTCGTGACCCGAGGGCGCTCCGGCGCAGGCGGAATGAGCGCGAGTCCATCAGCATGTCGGGTTGATCTGCGCCATCGTTTTCTGGGAGCGCCGACGGCCATGTCGGCTCCAATCGTCAGGAACTCACGATTGGAGCCGACGCGGCCGTCGGCGCTCCCAGGACCCCCAAACTCGATCCCTTTGGAGAACAAATCATGGTCAAACACATCGTCATTTTCAAAGCCAAGCCCGAGACGACAGAAGTCCGGATGGGCGAACTGATGGGGGAACTGGCGAGCTTGAAGAGCAAGATCGAAGGGATCGTTGATTTCAGCGGCGGAAAGAACATCTCCGGCGAGGGGCGCAGCCACGGCTTCACCCACGGCTTCGTCATGACCTTCGCCGACCAGGCGAAATTGCAGGCCTATCTCCCCCACTCCCAGCACAAGGCGGTCGCGGCCAAGGCGCTGGCGCTGTGCGAAGACGTGGTCGTCATCGATTTCGAAGCGTAAGTCCGGTCGAGCCGACCGGATCTACACCGCATCCTTGAGCACGTCCTGAACCCAGGCGTTGAGGCTCTTGTGTGCGGCGCGGGCCCGTGTCGTGATGGACTTGTGCAGCGACGGGGCAAGCCGGACAACGAAACGCCCGGAGTACGGCTTCTCGGGCGGCTCGCCCCGTGAGGCGCAAAACTCCAGGTAATCCTCCACCGACTCGCGAAACGCCTTGCGCAGTTCCGCGACGGTCTTTCCCTCGAACGTGACCACGTCCCGCAGGTTCATCACTTCGCCGTGGAAAAGCTCCGCGTCGTCGTCGAATTCCACCTTGGCGCTGTAACCCTTGTATTCCATCATGGCTTGACTCTCGCTTCCTTCAGGAACCGCCGGACCGATTTGACCGTGGCCTTGTTCGCCTCTTTCTGGGGGTGAGGCCGATGGAACACCGCTCGGACTTCATTCAGCGCGACCCGAACCCGCGAGCCTCGACCCTCGGTCACTTCGGCGCCAAGCGCCGCGAACAGACTCTCGATATCGCGCCACGCGATATCGCCCCTTTCCGGGGTTTCGAAGACCTGCTCCAGCGTCTTGCGGCGCTTGTCCGTCATGGCGTGTTCATGATATCAGATATCGATATCAGGTCAAGGGAAAAACCCGCTTCGACGACATTGCGGGTAGGCTGGCGGGTCGTTGATTTCGAAGCGTAGGAAATGCGGAGGAAGAAGGAAGATAGGCAGGACGATTTCCCGCAATCGTCCTGCCCCGAATCGTCCTGCCTGAATCTGTTCAGTTCCCCCCTCCTCGCGTCACCTCCACCATGTGGAAGATCGTGTCTTCCTGGCTCGTGTTGACCAGCATGAGGTCGGTCTTGTTCGGGCAACGGTTTTCGAAACGGCCGTCGGCGATCGCGGCCTTGGCTTCCTTCCAGCGGCCGGTGTCGGCGTTCGTCGCCTCCAGCGCCGTCTTTTCCGCGCTGTCCGTCGCGTCGTATTTCAGCGCCCAGGAGCCTTTGCCCTGGTCGAAGTAAACGACGCGCAACACCACCGCGCGCGGCCCGGGAGCGTCTTTCGCGAAGAACTGGTCGTCGAGATCGAAGCACATCCGGTTCTTGCCGGAGGCCACGTCAAACGAGCGCGCGAAGCGGCCATAGGGCTGGTCCATCGGGCCAACGCGCCACCAGCCCTGGCTCGTTCCGTTGGGATCGTATTGCTCGAGGTAGTTCCCGTAGTTGCCGGGCCAGATGTTCCAGCCCACGTCGTTCATCGCCTTGGCGTCGCGGTTCTGCATAATCAGGGCCATCCCCTTCGCCGGATCGCCCTGCTTCGCGCCGTATTTCTCGAACGCCTGGATGATGTTCATGCAGCGCTGAATGCCTTCCGACTGGTCCTTCTTGCTCGGGGCGAACTTCCCGGGGCCGAATTGCTCGACGGGGAAGCGCTTGGTGTCGCCGGCGTCGAGGCCGTCGCGCAACGCGCACCAGGCGCCGGGGCTGGTGGCCGGGTCCTTCTGGCCGCCGTACTTGTCATAGAAGATGAAGCCCTCGGCGTTGTCCTCGGAAAAGGCGCCGGTGTTGTGCTGGAAGATGTCGATGCCGAAGGTTGAACACCACAGGTTCAGCCAATACATGTTCCACAGCGGCGCTTCCTGGAACCATCCCTTGAACATCTCGTCCATCTCCGACCGGCAGCGGACGATGCGCCCCTTGTCGTCGAAGTGGTTGATGATGGGATCGAGGAACCGGAACATGCTCATTTCGTCGTTGAGCTGGTAGCCGTGGCCGGGATTGCCGGCCTTGCGCCAGGTGTCCGGCATGTTTTCCATCAGCCAGTCGTGATATTGGCCCTGGTTGCCGGAATTGACGAGGATGTGGATCTTCGGTTGCTTGGGCCAGTAGAGCTCGGCGAACAGCTTCCACGTCTTGAATTTGAACTCGCGCCACTTCGGCTCCGGCAACGCGTATTGCGGATCGAGCGGCTTGCCCTTATAGCCGCCTTCGTCGCCGGTCGTGCCTTCGGCGGTCTGGATGCAGATGATCCTCTTGCGCACGCCGGGCGGGAGCGTGTCGATGCGCTCGGCCACCTGGCGGATCATGCGCCAATAGAACGTCTGGTAATTTTCGTTGAGGTAAAAGGGATAGGTGTCCGTGTGCAACTTGCCGCGGGGGTTGAGCGACGGGGTGGTCTTCACCTCCGGCACGCCGTTCTCATAGATCCAGCGCGGCGAGTCGGGGCCGACCCAGACCATGAATTGGATGTAGAGGCCGGCGCGGGCGTATTCGGCCATCGTGCTGTCGAAGTACTCCCAATCGAACTGCTCGGGCTGGGGCTCGAGTCTGCTCCATTTCAGGGCGGCGAACACCCCGCGCACCCACGGGCATTTCTGTTTCAGTTCGGCGGCGCCTTGCCCGCCGCGCCACCACGCGCCGAACACGTCGGACGGTTCGGAGGAGTCCTGAGCGTTGCATGGCCTCAGCGCCGTAAGCATCGTCGCGCCCCCCAGAAGAAGGATGATTGAACGTTTCATAAGCGGCGTTCCTTTGTCCACGCGGCAAATGGCGCCGGCGGGTGAGCCGCGCAGGCTGTCGCGCGGGGGGCGTTCGACCGCAACGGCTAACCTGCCTTTCTCATCAAGTCAACGGGAGATGGCGTTTCGAGCGGTGGGGACGCTCTTGTCCGCGCCCTCGCCGCCATCTTCCTTCGCCCGTTCTTTTCCGCTTCACACGCGCGCGGATTTGCCTCAAAAACTTCGCGCGCGGCGGGTTCCCTTATCTCGCCCGCAAAAGGCTCTGTCTTGTCCGATTCCAAGAAACTGGCGCTACTGATCCTCGTCATGAGCGCGTTGCGCGCCGCGGCGGCGTGCGCGTTTCCGCTGAACGCCTCGGAGGCGTATTACTGGTGCTGGGGACGCCACCTGGCTGCTGGCTACTACGACCATCCGCCGATGGTCGCCTGGGTCGCCGCGCTGTTCGCAGGATGGGTAAACGGATCGGAACTGGCCGCGCGGTGCGGGCCGATCGTGTTGGGCGCCCTGACGACGCTCGTGATCTTCGCCTTGGCCAAGGAACTCTTCCCCGGCGGGCGAACGGCTTGGCGCGCAGCGCTTCTCTATGCGCTGACGCCGCTGTTCGACCTGAACGCCGTCATTCTCCAACCGGACAACCCGCTGATCTTGTTCACCACGCTGCCCACCCCGTTCGTTTCGACCAGGAGGAACCGGCTCTTGTTGTACAGGTTGCACGTGGACAAACTGTTGAATGGCTGCGACGCACGCGTCTGCCGGGCCGTGGTGGAAACCGCATATTTGCGCAAGACCACATCGCCGGGCCGTTGAATGCGCAGGACGATCGTGTTGGTCGAGGTTGCGTAGTTACCGCTGATCGTTTCACCGGCGGCAATGCCGGGGACGGCCATAGGGCCCGCG